>CAZLBU010000051.1:6408-10245 GCA_964557815.1 uncultured Bifidobacteriaceae bacterium
AGCGATTCTGGCCGTTGCCCTCCTGGCAACCGGGCCTATCTTCGGTCAGTCGCCAAAACCAGTCCCCGGCCCCGCGGGCCACGTCGCCCCCGCCATTCGGCAAATCCTGACCTCAATCCGCGCCGCCGACAAGGGCCAGCTGGCCGTGTCGGAAGAGGATGGCCGGTTCCTCCGTGCCCTGGTGGCATCGACCAACGCCAAACGGGTGCTCGAGATCGGCGCGGCCAGCGGCTACAGCGGCATCTGGATGGGCCTCGGGCTGCGCGAGACGGGAGGCCGGCTCGTCACCATCGAGTACGACCCCGCACGCGCCCGGGAGGCGGCCGCCAACATCAAGGCAGCCGGCCTGGCCGATATCGTCCAGGTCATCCCGGGCGATGCCTTTGCGCAGATCCCGAAGCTCGAGGGCTCGTTCGACCTGGTGTTCCTCGACGCCTGGAAGCCCGACTACAAGCGGTTCTTCGACCTGGTGTTCCCGCGCGTCACGCCGGGCGGGCTCTTCCTCGCGCACAACGTGATCAACAAGAAGAGCGAGATGGGCGACTTCCTCGCCGCCATCGAGACGCACCCGCAGGCGCTCACGAGCATCGTCTCGCCGGGCCACGAGGGCATCTCGATGACCTATCGGAGGCGGTGAGCCGATGCGCGCGGTTCATGTCATCGGCGCGCCGCTGGACCTGGGCGGCAACCGTCGCGGCACCGACATGGGGCCATCGGCATTCCGTATTGCCGGGCTGGGCGATCAACTCGGCGCTCTCGGCCTCCGCGTGACGGACAAGGGCGACATCGCGTCCCCGATTCCGGAGAGCAAGGGCCCGGGCGACGCGCGCAAGCGATACGTCAAGGAGATTGCCCGCGTCTGCCAGAAGCTCTACCAGGCCTCGCTGGTGTCCCTCGAGGACGGCGCGCTGCCGCTGGTGCTGGGCGGCGATCACAGCCTGGCCGCGGGATCCGTCGCGGCTAGCGCGGCTCACGTGCGCCGGCGCGGCCGACCGCTGGGTCTCATCTGGGTGGATGCGCACGGCGACATGAACAGCCCTTCGACCAGCGAGTCGGGCAACGTGCACGGCATGCCGCTGGCGGCCCTGCTCGGGCGCGAGCCGCTCGAGCTCGCCCGCTTTCACGGGCCGGGACCGGCCGTGCTGCCCAAACACACCGTGCTGGTCGGCATCCGCAACCTTGACGAGGTGGAGAAGGAGATCGTCAAGGCGTCGAAGGTGCACGTCTTCACGATGAAGGACGTGGATCGGCTGGGGATCACCGAGGTGATGGAACGGGCGCTGGCCATCGCCAGCCGTGGCACCGGCGGCATCCACGTGTCGTTCGACATGGACGTGTGCGACCCGGCCATCGCACCCGGCGTCGGCACGCCGGTGAAGGGCGGCCTCGACTATCGCGAGGCGCACGTCGTGATGGAGATGGCGGCGGAGTCGGGGACGCTTCTGGCCCTGGACCTCGTCGAGGTGAACCCGACGCTGGATGTCAGGAACGCCACCGCGGAGCTGGGCGTGGAGCTGGCGCTCTCGGCGCTCGGCAAGAAGATCCTCTAGCGCCTCATGGACCGCGCTTCCTCGAGCATGTCCTCGAGGGTGTCCATGAGCATGACCAGCGAATAGGGCTTCTCCACCAGGCGAGTGAGCGGGCGGATGCTCTCGAGATCCGCGGATTCAGACCTCAGGCCCGAGAAGATGATCACCGGCACGTCGGGCGGCATCGACACCACCACTTCCCGGCCGGTGCCGCGTCTCAGCCGCAGGTCCACGATGGCGGCCGCGGGGCGCTGCCGGCGGATGGCGTCCAGCCCCTCGTCTGCCGTCTCTGCCGTGACAACCGTGTACTGTCGCATCTGGAGGAACTTCACCAGCGGCTGTCGTACGGCCGTGTCGTCTTCGACGACGAGGATGACGGGCGAGGGCTCGGTAGTCACGGTCAGGTCAGTGCGTCAACAATCGCGAAGTCGTGAGTATTCTGTGCGATCCGTCCGGAAACGACAAGGGCGGCCCGCATCCCGCTCACGACACGGGCCGGCGCCGCTGGAGGATCTGCTTCTGGTGGTGCCGCGTGTGCACGTGGTGAAAGCGGCGCCACTCGGCTGGCGTGAACGGCCCGAGGATGGGGTGATCGAGGACAGGGCCCGGCCCGAACCGGGCCTCGGCAGCGTCGATGATGGCGTCCATGGCCTCGAGGTCCGCGCGCGAGCGCGCCAGCACCTCGGAGAGCCGCAGGCGACCGGTGGGAACGACGTGCCTCGGTGCCTCGATGCCGGTCGGGAACCTCCCCAGCGAAACGACCCAGAACGTGAGGGCCCGCGACCGCAGGCTCCGCGCGGAGGCGCGCGCGGCCCCGCCGTCGAGACAGCGCTGCAGGCCCTTCACGGTACCGGTGTAGGTGCGGTCCAGGTGCTCGACGATCTCGGCGATGGACCAGCGCCCGTTCACGCGCTCCCCGGCCTGCTCGTCGTCGAGGCCGGCGGTCGCGTCGGTGATGAGCGTCAGGCAGCCGGCGAGGTCGGGGTGCATACGGGTTCTGGGGTTCTGGGGTTCTGGGGTTCTGGGGTTCTGGGGTTCTCGGGTTCTGGAGTGCTAGGGTTCGGAGGTCTTCGCAGGGCTTGCCTGGCCGAAGCTCACGCTCCGGCCGCGCGCGCGTGAGCGAAGGCTGGTGGGCCGCGCAGGGATCGAACCTGCGACCCTCTGCTTAAAAGGCAGGTGCTCTACCACTGAGCTAGCGGCCCTTCGGTTGATTGTACAGGTCTTGGGGTCTTGGGGTCTTGAGGTCTTGGGGCTTGGGGCTTGGGGCTTGGGGCTTGGGGCTGCTACCGGCCCAGTCTCCTCTGTCGCTCCACCTGAAGGAGCTCGCGGGTTTCCTCGTGCTGGGCGTGCTCCAGCACCTGGTGCGGATCGCCTTGCTCCACGACGCGGCCGCCGGCCAGGATCACGACCCGCGAGGCGAAGTCGCGAACGAAGTCATCGTCGTGCGAGGTCAGGAGGAGCGTCCGCCCGCTGGCGGCCAGTGCCTTCAGGACGTCGCCGAGATCGTTGCGTCGCGCGGGATCCAGCGAGGCCGTGGGCTCGTCCAGCAACAGCAGCGGCGGATCCACCGCCAGGGCGCGCGCGATGGCCACGCGCTGGGCTTCCCCGCCGGAGAGCTCGCGCGGGAGCGCGTGGCCGCGATGGCCGACGCCAAGCTCGCCGAGGAGCGCCTCGGCCCGCGCCTCTGCCTGGGCACGCGTCTGGCGCTGCACGTGGACGGGCGCCAGGCACACGTTCTCCAGCGCGGTCAGGTGCTCGAAGAGGTAATGGAACTGGAAGACCATGCCCGCCTTCGGCACCTGGATCTCCCCCGCGTCGGCGCGCTCGAGGCCCGCGAGGATGCGCAGGATGGTCGTCTTGCCCGAGCCCGACAGGCCCATCAGTGCGACCACTTCACCCGGCGCGGCGTCGAGGTCGATGCCGGCGAGGATCTGCCGGTCGCCCCGCCAGAGCCGCAGGCCGCGCACCCGGAGCGTCGGCGTCACGGCGTGGCCACCTTCCAGCGGTCCTCGAGCCTTCGCGCGAGATGCGACAGCGGCAGCGACATCGCCAGGTAGAGCGCGGCACAGAGCAGGCCCGGCACAAGCCAGCTGCCGATGTTGGTCGCGAAGATCTGCGTCTGCTTGGTGAGCTCCACGACGGTGAGCACCGACACGAGCGACGAGTCCTTGAGCAGCGCGACGAAGTCGTTGGTCATCGGCGCGAGCGCGAGGCGGAAGGCCTGTGGGGCGCGCACCAGCCGCAGCGTCTGCAACCGCGTGAGCCCGAGGATGCGCGCCGCCTCGAGCTGCCCGCGCGGCACGGCCTC
>CAZLBU010000051.1:10255-11275 GCA_964557815.1 uncultured Bifidobacteriaceae bacterium
CATCTGGCCGTGGGGGATAGCCTGTATGCCCGCGCGGTAGATCTCGCTCTCGTATGCGGCGTAGTTCAGCCCCAGCCCCACCAGCGCCGCAATGAACGCCGGCAGCCGCACCACGCCCGCCAGGCCGTAGTAGATGACGAAGAGCTGCAGCAGCACGGGCGTGCCGCGCATGACCTCGACGTAGACGGTGAGCACCGCGCCTGTCACGGGATCCCCGTAGACGCGGCCCGTCGCGATGAGCACGCCGAGGACGACGGCCAGCAGCATCGCCGCGCAGGAGAGCACCAGGGTGAGCGCCGCGGCGCTCAGGAGCGAAGGCAGGTAGCGCGGCAGCGCCTCCCAGGCGCGCGCAAGGCTGCCGGGCGGCGCGCCGCCGGTCGGGCCCGACACGTCCGAACCCTCCGCCGCCAGCACGCGGGCATAGAGGGCCGGCTGGTCGTCGTTCCAGCAATCCCACTTGCGGAAAATGCGCTCCAGCGTACCGTCCCGCATGGCCGACCTGAGAATTGCGTCCACCTGGTCTCGAAGGTCGGTCCGCTCCGGCGCAGCGATGATGATGTAGTGGCCTACCGCCACGGCCTCCGGATGCGTGACCAGGCCCGAGTTGCGCCGCATCGCCCGCTCGGCGAGCACGTGGTCCAGCAGCACCGCGTCCACGCGCCCCAGCAGCAGGTCCGAGTACGGGTGCACGTCGTCGTCGTAGGACACCGCGGTGATGCCGTGTTCCCGCTCGGCCTCGAGCAGGATGTCGTAGGCCATGGTCCCGCCGAGCGTGGCGACGCGCCGCCCGCGCAGATCGGCGAGCGACCGGAACCGATCCCGATCGCCATCGCGCACCGTGATGACCTCGCGGAACTCGTAGTACGGCACGCTGGCCGCCACGGAAGCGCGCCGACCCGGCGAATCCTCGATACCGCTCAAGCCGATGTCGAAGTCGCCGCGCCGGGCCGACTGGTCCAGCGAGGAATAGGCGATCTGGACGAACTGGGCCGGTCGGCCCAGCTCCGCGGCGATGTGCTC
>CAZLBU010000051.1:11285-12552 GCA_964557815.1 uncultured Bifidobacteriaceae bacterium
TCGGCGATTTCGACGTCGAAGCCGATCATCTTCGCCGGGTCGGCGGGGTCGGCCTCCACGAACGGCGCGCCGCCCTCGGAGTCACCGCCCCAACGGAGCGGCGGTTGCGCGAGCGCCGGGGCGGCCGTGCACACCAGCAGCGAGGCGAGAAGCGCGAGGCGGATCAACGCCGACAGTATAGGGTCAGACCAGCGCTTCGCGATCGCGCACGCCGAGCAGGTAGAGGATGCCGTCCAGCCCCATCGTCGAGATGGACTGCCTCGCGCTCTGCCGGACCAGCGGCTTGGCGCGGAACGCGATGCCCAGCCCGGCGAGGCGCAGCATCGGCAGATCGTTGGCGCCGTCGCCCACGGCGATGACCTGCTCCATGCTGAGGCCCTCGGCGCGGGCAATCTCGGCAAGGTGGTGGGCCTTGCGGGCGCCGTCCACGATGTCGCCGCGCACCTGGCCCGTGACGACGCCGTCGGCGATGTCGAGCTCGTTGGCGTGCAGGTAGTCGATGCCCAGCCGGCGCTGCAGCTCGCGGCCGACGAAGGTGAACCCACCGGACAGGATGGCGGTCTTGTAGCCGAGCCGCCGCAGCGTGGAGGTCAGCCGCTCGGCCCCGTCCATCAGCGGCACCGTGTCCACCACCTGCCGGAGCGCCGACGCCGGAAGCCCCTTCAGCAACGAGACGCGCTTGCGGAAGCTCGCCTGGAAATCCAGCTCGCCGCGCATGGCCGACTCGGTGATGGCCTGCACCTGTGCGCCGACACCGGCCAGCGTCGCCAGCTCGTCGATCACCTCGGCATTGATGAGCGTCGAGTCCATGTCGAAGGCCACGAGCCGACGGTTGCGGCGGTACACGTTGTCGTGCTGGAAGGCGATGTCCACGTCGTGCTGGTGGGTCAGCTCCAGCAGCGCCGCCCGCATCTCGTCCTCGCTGGCGAGGTCGCCCGAGGCAGCCAGCTCGACGCAGACACGGCCCGCTGGGCCCGTGTCGAGCGGGGTGCGTCCGGACAGCCGCTCGATACGGTCGATGTTGAGGCCGGCCTTCAGGATGATGCCGCTCACGCCGGCCAGGTGCGCGGCCGTCAGCGCGGGGCCGAGGACGTTGACCAGGTATCGGCCCTTGCCCTGCGCCCCGACCCACGCCTGGTACTCGTCGCCGGTGATGGCGCTGAACCGGATCTGGACGCCCAGCTTGTGTGCCTTCAGCAGCAGCTCCGTGAGCAGCGACGAGGACTTCATCTCGTCGGTGAGCTCCACCAGGATGCCGAGCGCGAGG
>CAZLBU010000052.1:0-6763 GCA_964557815.1 uncultured Bifidobacteriaceae bacterium
CCGACAAGGTAGGCGTGGCGGTTGGCGCCGCGACCGCCGTGGGCCTGGGCGCGCATGCCGTGCTGACCTTCGTGCGGAAGCGCGACGTGATTGCCGGGCACGAGACCGCTGAACCGAAGGCACAGGAGTAGCCCGCCATGGCGAACCGCATTGTCGTTGATCCGGTCACCCGCATCGAGGGACACCTGCGGATCGAGGTCGAGGTCCAGGACGGCAAGGTAGTGGACGCGTACTCGTCCGGCACCATGGTCCGGGGCTTCGAGCTCATCCTGAAGGGCCGCGACCCGCGCGACGCGTGGGCGTTCACCGAGCGGGCCTGCGGCGTGTGCACCACGGTGCACGCCCTGGCGTCGGTGCGCGCCGTGGAAGACGCCGTCGGCATCACCGTGCCGCCGAACGCAGACCTCATCCGCAACCTGATGTTCTGCGCCCAATACATGCAGGACCACGCGGTGCACTTCTACCACCTGCACGCGCTGGACTGGGTGGACGTGGTGAGCGCGCTCAAGGCCGACCCGAAGAAGACCTCGGAGCTGGCGCAGTCGCTGTCGAACTGGCCGCGCAGCTCGCCCGGCTACTTCTCCGACCTGCAGAAGCGCCTCACGACGTTCGTCGAGAGCGGCCAGCTGGGCATTTTCGCAAACGGCTACTGGGGCCACTCCGCCTACAAGCTGCCGGCCGAAGTGAACCTCATCGGCGTTGCGCACTATCTCGAGGCGCTCGAGTGGCAGAAGGAGATCGTCAAGGTCCACACCATCTTCGGCGGCAAGAACCCGCACCCCAACTACCTGGTGGGCGGCGTGCCCTGCTCGGTGAACATCAACGAGGTGAACGCCATCAACGCCGAGCGCCTGGCGATGGTGGGCAAGCTGTTCGACGACGCGGAGACATTCATCAATCAGGTGTACATCCCCGATCTGCTGGCGGTGGCGGGCTTCTACAAGGACTGGGGTGCCATCGGCGGCGGGCTGCAGAACTACATGTCCTTCGGCGACCTGCCGACGAAGGGGTTTGCGGACGTGTCGGGCTTCAAGTTCCCGCGCGGCGTGATCCTGAACCGGAACCTGAGCGAGGTCCTGCCCATCGACCCGAAGGATCCGATGGAGGTGCAGGAGTTCATCTCGCACTCCTGGTACGACTACACGGGCGGCGATGTCGGCAAGCACCCCTGGGACGGCGAGACGAAGTTCAACTACACGGGTCCGAAGCCGCCGTACGAGCAGCTGGAAGTGGAGCAGAAGTACTCGTGGCTGAAGACGCCGCGCTGGAAGGGCAACCCCATGGAGGTGGGCCCGCTGGCGCGGATGCTCGTGGCCTACGCCGCGGGCAACAAGGAGGTGCAGGACGCCGTCGGCGGCGTGTTGAAGCAGCTCGACGTGCCCGTGGCAGCGCTCTTCTCCACGCTGGGCCGCACCGCGGCGCGCGGCATCGAGACGCTGCTCATCGCCCGCTGGGCGAAGGAGTTCTACCAGCAGCTGCTCGACAACATCAAGGCGGGCGACACGCGGACGGCCGACGTCTCGAAGTGGGAGCCGGACACTTGGCCGGCGGAGGCGAAGGGCGTGGGCCTCAGCGAGGCGCCCCGTGGCGCGCTGTCGCACTGGATCGTGATCAAGAACGGGAAGATCGACAACTACCAGCTGGTGGTGCCGAGCACGTGGAACGCCTCGCCGCGTGACGCGAAAGGGCAGCTCTCGGCGTACGAGTCGTCTCTCGTGGGGACGCCCGTCGCCAACACCGAGCAGCCCCTGGAGATCCTTCGGACGATTCACTCGTTCGATCCGTGCATCGCGTGCGCGGTGCACATTCACGATCCCCACGGCAGGCACGTCCATCACCTGGACACGTTCTGATGCGAGGCGATCATGGCCACCACGACGACGTTCGAACGCGTCTACATCTGGGAGCGGCCGGTCCGCCTCTATCACTGGGTGACCGTGGCGAGCATGCTCGTGCTCGTCGCCACCGGGCTCATCATCGGGCGCCCGCCGGCGTTCCTGACGGCCGGTGACGCCTCGGCCAGCCAGTGGTTCGGGACGGTCCGCTTCCTTCACTTCGCCGCGGGGTACGTCTTCCTGTTCGCCTTCCTCATCCGCGTCTACTGGTTGTTCGCGGGGAACGACTACGCGCGCTGGTACAACTTCTATCCCCTGACGCCGGCGCGGTTCCGCCGGTGGATCGCCGGCGTCGTGCAGGTGGTCAAGGTGGACCTGCTGCAGATCCAGAAGGAGCCGGCGCAGGTGAGGGGGCACAATGCGATGGCCGCAGCCACCTACGGCGTTGTGTTCCTGGTCACCATCTTCCAGGTCGTGACCGGCTTTGCGCTCTACGCACCGATGAGCGACGCCTGGCTGCCGCAACTGTTCGCCTGGGTCGTGCCGATGATGGGGGGCGACGCCAACGTCCGCATCTGGCATCATCTGGCCACCTGGTTCTTCATCGTGTTCTCGGCCATCCATATCTACCTGTCGGTGTTCCACGACGTGGTGGAGGCCGAGGGGGAAATCTCGTCGATGGTCAGCGGGTCGAAGTACTTCCACCAGGGGAAGTGAGAAGGAAGAAGGCACGGCACAAGGCAGAAGGTAAAAGGCAGAAGGCAGAAGGCAGAAGGCAGAAGGCAGAAGTGAGAGGGGCGACGTGAGAAGTCCGACGCTTGTCCTCGGCATCGGGAACGTGTTGATGGGAGACGAGGGCGTGGGGGTCCACGCCCTCAGGGCCTTCTCGCGGGAGGCGTGGCCCGGGAACGTCACGCTGCTGGATGGCGGCACCGGGGGCTTTCACCTGCTGGAGTACCTGAGCGACTACCCGCGCATCGTGATGATCGACGCCACCATGGATGGCGCGCCCGCCGGCACGGTGTCGGTGCTGCGGCCGCGTTATGCTTCCGACTTCCCGCGCGCGCTCACGGCCCACGATATCGGCCTGCGCGACCTCATCGAGTCGGCGGCGCTGCTCGGGCCCCTGCCCGACATCACCCTGGTGACCGTATCGATCGAGGAGATTCGTTCGATGGTGACCGACCTGTCCGTGCCCGTCGCGGCGGCCATCCCGGCCGTGCGCGAGCGAGTGGCACAGGCGCTCCAGCAGGCCTGACCGGGGCCTCGTACACTCTGCCCTTGCACTGTGCCCGCGCCCGCGGCACCCTTGCACCCTGCACCCTTGCACCCCGAACTGAGGAGCCTCCCAGAATGTGCCTCGCGGTTCCCGGCAAGATCCTCGACATCGAAGGCGACGACCCGCTGCTGCGCTCGGGGCGGGTGGACTTCGCCGGCATCCAGAAGCGCGTGAACCTGAGTTACGTGCCAGAGGCGCGTGTCGGCGACTACGTGCTGGTGCACGTGGGGTTTGCGATTTCCACCGTGGACGAGGCCGAGGCCGCGCAGGTGCTCGACTACTTGCGAAAGATGGGCGACCTCACCGAGCTGAAGGAGAGCGGCGACTCCTGATGCCGGCTTCACGGATCTGCATGGCGCTGCCTTCCAGCCTGGCCCGTTGTGTCAACGACGACTGCCACGGATTGTCAGCGATCACCCTCCTGACCGCATAACTCAGGGAGAAACCATGGGGTTCCGGCCATCTTCCTCATGGCCTGAATCTTGATAGACCTGCGGGCAGAGGTTCTGAACTCGGCCGGCAAAAGGGGGCCGGCGGGCATGCGCATACGTGACGTTCGAGGGTTTACCCTGATCGAACTGCTCATCGTCGTGGCGATCATCGGCATTCTGGGTGCCATTGCCGTTCCGGGGCTGCTTGGTGCCCGGCGCGCCGGCAACCAGGCGTCGGCCATCGCCTCTCTGCGGGCCATCAGCAGCTCGCAACGCGCCTACTCTTCCACGTGCGCCATGGGCGGGTTCGCCTCGGATCACACGCAGCTGGCCGTGCCGCCCTCCACCGGGGGCGCGGCCTTCATCAGTCCTGACCTCGGCGTGGCCGCCTCGGTGGACAAGAGCGGGTACACCATCACGATGGCGCGCGGCACGGACGGCGCGCCCTGGCCGTTCGATGCCTGCAACGGCGTGACCGGGGCCACACTGTCCTCGACGTTCTACGCGACGGCGGTACCGTTCGCTCCAGGGTCCACGGGAACGGTCTACTACTGGCTGGGCGTGGCGGGAACGATCTTCGGGGACACCGCACCCGTGCTCTCGACCGACGGCCTGGACCAGGCTCCCGGAGGCATGCCCATCCAGTAACCGCGCTCAGCGAACGCGATCGATGCGCACCGCATCGATCCCCACCGTGAACAGAGGAGTCGCGAGAGGGTGGCTCCCGACGATCGCCAATCTCAGCGCGTGCCAACCCGCCTTCAGCTCGTGCTCGCCCATGGCCAGCGGATCGGCGGCGAGCACTTGCGGCGCGTACAGATTCACCCGGTCCAGCGCCGCGGTCGCCTCATCGAGGCTCACTTCCACCACCGCGTAGTCGGGTGCCCGCGTGAAGCGCACCGTCACCCGATACGTGCCATCGGCGGGCACCGTGAAGGGCAGGCGCAACTCCGCCCCCGGCCGGCCTCCCGTCCATCGCAGCTGTCGGTCGCCTCTCCACTGCCCGAACGTGAGCGTCTCACCGGTCTGCACCTCGGTGGCCCCCGCCGTCACCAGCACCGCCATCGTCTCGGCCTCAACCCACCCAAGCGCGGCAGGTCCCCCCGCGGCGGGCGGCCCGGGTGAGGTCGAATCCAGGCGCTCCCAGAGCCCCGCTTCGTGCAGCTCGTCCAGCGTGAAGCTGCCGCGGAACAGTTCGAAGACCGCGCTCTGTGCAGGCTCCAGGCCCTGCTGCTGATCGAGCGCGTGAGCGCGCCGAACGATGGCCGGCAGGTGCGTGAGGCCGAGCGTGAGCGCCTGACGTCCGATGCCCCGCGCGGGGTCCCTCGAGCGTGGTCCGAGCCATTCGTTGTAGGTGGCGAGATCGACGAGCAGGTCGGCCGGCGCGGCGTCGGCCGCCAGCGGGTGATACGGGTCATCGCCATGCGCAAGCGCCCGATCCTCGCTGAGGAACAACGCCGAGGCGTGCGCGGCCGCGCCGCTGCCCACCGACCTGGGCCTGGCCGGGATATTGGCCGCGCGCAGGACGCTGACCAGCAGGCCGACCGTGCCCTGGCAGCCCGCAGTGTAATGGCGGACGGTATCGTAGCCGGGCAGCGTCTGGAAATCCTTGCCCGTGTACCGCGTGCCCGCCAGCGCGCGCGAAACCGGCATGTCACCCGCGTATCCCCAATGGTGGGCGAAGTTGTCGCGCGACACGGGGCCGGCGACGTGTGTCAGGCGACGGGCCCAGCCGACGATCGCCGTGATGGTGTCGATCCGGGTGCTGCGCAGCAGTCGCTGCTCCTGCAGGAACCGCCAGGCCACCTGTGGGGGGGCGGGGACCGCCCAGCCGTGGTCGAATTCCGAGATCTCGTACGCCCGCTGATCGGCATTCCAGCCGAAGAGCGCGGGAGCCCCGAGAAGGGCATCGAGCTCGTCCCCGTTGAGGTCGTCGAGCGACCACGGCACACCACGGCCCGTTTCGAGGGCCAGCGTGTGTGCCACCGTGGACAGGTACATCTCGCGGGCAGCCTCGGGCGCAAACGCGGTGTGGAGCGCCGTCGGATCGTCTCCGGGGCGGGCGCGCCAGACATTGGGCGGCGGGTCGGGCACGGTCGGCTGCATCCGGCCAGCCCTTGCATCGTCATGGAGCGCCCAGAGGCGCTCGCGCATGCCCTGGGGCCAGGCGGAGTAGGGGAGAGGGCGGCCGGATTCATTCCAGACCAGGTGAAACCCGATCGCGGGCCGGGCGAGGAGCCACGTGTCGAGGGGATGCGTGCCCGCACGGGCCCCGTCCGGGTGGGATACCGTGATGCGGCCGGTCATCTCGCCGGCCACGAGGGCGGAGACGGCCACGGCCCATTCCCGCCCGTCACGCAGGTGTTCCGGGGTTGCGGTGAAAGAGAACTCGACGGAGCCGTTCCCCCTGGCGCTGTGCACGACAGTCTGGCCCGCGTACAGGGTGGCGTGAATCGGTCCGGCCTCACCATCGGCTTCCACTCGTACGGCAATGGCGCCGGGCGAGGCGACCTGGAAGCAGAGCTCCGGGCGCGAGGCGTGGCCGCTGGCGATCCTGAATGCACCAGACGTGGTCTGCTCCGCGTGCGCGAGTTCCGCCATTCCGGCGAGCACAATCAGGAGGATCGTGGCGCGAGCCTTCGCGTTGAACTTCGGGGAAGCCGTGGACGACACGAGCGATTCTCCTGTACGGTAGAGCCGGTCAACCCGACGCATGATACCCACACTGGCCCGGTTGCGCCGCTTCGCCGTGACGGCGAGCCTGGTCGAATCGGCCTCGCTGCCGGGGGCCGTGGACCGCCTGGGATTCGTGCAGGCGGATCCCATCCGGGCGCCGGCGCGCGCGCAGGACCTGACCTTGCGGCACCGGGTGCGGGGGTACAGGGCCGGCGACCTGGAGCGCCGCTATGCCTCCCTCGACATCGAGGAGGACTTCTTCGTGAACTACGGGTTCGTGCCCCGGGCGGTTCATGCCCTCATGCACCCGCGCGGGCGGTTGCCCCGGATGTCCCCATCGAAGAAGAAGAGCGTGGAGGACCTGCTCGCGTTCGTCCGTGCGCGCGGGGTCGCCCATCCCCGAGAGGTCGACGCGCATTTCGCGCACGGCTCGGTGGTTAACTACTGGGGCGGATCCTCGAGTGCCACCACGCACCTGCTCGACGACATGCACTACCGCGGGCTGCTCCGTGTCGTCGGGCGCGACGCGGGGATTCGTCTCT
>CAZLBU010000052.1:6800-12543 GCA_964557815.1 uncultured Bifidobacteriaceae bacterium
CCGTGATCGAGCGCCGTGCGAGGATCGACGCGCTGATCGACGTCGCCGTGCGAAAGTACGCGCCCGTCCCGGCGCCGACGTTGGCCTGGCTGGTGAATCGGCTGCGACTCGCCGTGCCGCAGTGGCGCGATGAGCTGAAGGTGGCGCTCGCCCGGGCGAAACGGCGCCTCTCGCACGCTCGCACCGAGGGCGTGGACTGGTACTGGCCGGCGGAGGAGGGCCTGCCCTCAGCCGGCCCGGACGAGCAGGTTCGCCTGCTGGCCCCGTTCGATCCCGTGGTCTGGGATCGACGGCGGTTCGAGCTCTTCTGGGGGTGGGCCTACCGCTTCGAGGCCTACACGCCCGTCGCTCGTCGCAGGCTGGGTTATTACGCGCTGCCGATGCTCTGGCGAGATCGCGTGATTGGGTGGGCGAACCTCAGCTCGAAGGACGGCAGGCTCGACGCGCAATTCGGCTATGTAGCGGGGCACGCACCTCGGGCGCCGGCGTTCCGCCGTGAACTGGACGCAGAGATCGGGAGGATGGAACGGTTTCTTCGCGTTGAGGGTCGTGCGAGCGAACGGCCTCGCGCCTGACCGGTGAACCTGTTGCGCGGGGTTCCTACGGCCCCTCGAGCGCTGGCGGGAGGGGCGCGATCAGGTCGACTCGCTGTCCCGTCACCGGGTGGGTGAACCCCAGCCGGTGCGCGTGCAGGAGGTAGCCGCCATCGCCCGGCAGGCCCGGGTCTGCAACGCGCGGCGTGCCGCCCTCCGCGTAAAGCGGGTCGCCGACGAGCGGATGGCCGGCGAACGCGAGATGGATCCGGATCTGGTGAGGCCGGCCGGTCGTGATCGACACGTCGAACACCGTCTGGCCATCGCGCCGATCGACGACGCGTGCGGTGCTGTGCGCCGGCTTGCCCTGCAGGCTGGCGGCGAAGACCGAGCCCAGCCGGCGATGGGGCACCGGCCCGATCGGCTGGGTGATCTCCTGCACCTCCCAGTGCGGTGCGCCGCATCCAAGGGCCCGGTAGCGCTTCGAGACGCGGCGCTCGCGCCAGTCACGCCCGAGCGCACCCGCGGCGTCCGAGGACAGAGCGAAGAGCACCACCCCCGACGTGAATCGGCCCAGTCGGTGCGCGGGGTGCGCCTCCGGGTATCGGGCGCGCACCTGCCAGAGCAGCGTGTGCTCGAGGAAGCCTCCCGCCGGCATCGTCGGAAGGCCGGCGGGCTTGTGCACGGCCAGGACACTGGCATCCTCCCACAGCACGTGGAAGTGCAGCGGGACGTCTGGCTCGCGCCAAGGCGGGCGGTGCCACGTGATGATCTGGCCGGGCCGCAGCGCCTGGTCAGCCCGCGCGTGACACCCGTCCACTTCGACCTCACCGCCCACGAGGCGGGCCGCCCACTCAGCGATCGCCGAGTGGGGATAGGTGTCGGCGAGGTAGGTGAGGAGGGAGCGCCCGGCCGCCTCTTGGCCTACCTGCACGCGATACGTCCAGCCGCGGTTGGCTGTCACGGTCTCCCTGTGCCGCGTCGAATCACCCCTGCTCGGGCGCAGCGCGAAGCAGGGCAACGGGCAACCCCTCCAGTGCATGGGAGACGAGGATCCACTCTCCGCGCTCCCCGCGGATGGGGGTGACTTCCCGGCCCGTAAACAGATCGACCCACCGGCGCCCGCGCCATCCGTCCGGCAGGCGCACGCGCGTGTCGGACCACGCCGTGGCGAGCGGCCCGAAACCATCCGCACCCGTGGACAGGCCTGCCACGAGGCGGGGCACAATCGCCAGGACCCGCTCGCCGCCATGGGCGCGGCCGCAGGCGACGATGTGGTCGTCCCGCAGTCCCTCCAGGGGAAGGCCGGCGTACTCGCCTTCGAGGAAGACGCCCGGAATGTCACGGCGGAGGCGGAGGCCCGCTGCCGTGATGAAGAGCTTGATGCGTCCGTCGGGCCAGTTCGACAGCCAGCGAGCCAGCGTTTCGGGCCGCGCGTTCGCGGGACGCGCCAGTGCGGCGTCCATGTCGGCCAGCCACGCGCGCCGCTGCGCGTAGTCGACCGGGCGCCGATTGTCCGGGTCCACCAGCGTCAGGTCCCAGAGCTCCGTGCCCTGGTAGAAGTCCGGGACGCCCGGCGACACCAGCTTCAGGACGAGCTGGCCCAGCGAGTTGATGGCCCCGGCACGGGACACGCGCCTCGCGAAGGGCACGAACGCCTCGAGGAATCGCGCGGACCGATCGCCGGTCAGCGTCTGGTCCACGAAGCCGAGCATGGCGGATTCGTAGGCGGCGTTGGGGTTGATCCAGCTGGTGTGCCGCTTGGCCTCGCGGACCGCCTTCGTCATGTAGGTGCGGAGGCGGTCGGCCAGTGCCGCGGGCGCGGTGGCGGGGATCGGTTCGGTCGCGAGCTCCGGCGGCCACGTGGCCAGGAGGGCCTGGTAGTAGTGGTACTCGTCGCTGCGATCCGGTGCCGGCTTGCGCGACACCCTCGCGTGGAACGAGCGAGTGATCTGCGCCCATGAGGCGACCGCATCCCGCCAGTCTCCCGGGATCTCCGACAGCACATTCAGTCGGGCGCGGGCGTCCTCCCCGCGTTTGGTGTCGTGCGTGGCCGTGGCGTTCATCTCGAGCGGCCAGTGCCGGCGCCGGTGGGCATTGGCAGCGTGGAACTCGTCCACGGTGCGGCCGAACCGCTCGGGATCGCCGCCGACTTCGTTCAGCGACAGCAGGACGTTGTATCGATAGAAAGCGGTATCCTCGACGCCCTTGGCCTGCACGGGCGCGGTGTACTGCTGGAACTTCCTCGCCACGTCCACGCACTGTGCGAACGGCAGGGCATCGTGCGCGCCCGCGGCGCGCGCGCGCGCCGGGGCGGGCAGGAGCACCCGCTCGAGGAAGGCGAAGATCGTGGGCTCCGCGGCGGGGTTGCGTGCCTGGGCCGCGGCCAGGGCCGCAGCCACCGAGACCCGATCCGACGGGCTCGTGCCCCGCTCGGTGACATAGGTCCGATACACCGGAAAGCACGCCACGACCTCGCGAAGCGTGCGGCGAATGCTGGCCAGCGTGAAGTCCCGCGACCGGCGATGGCTCTCGGACAGGCGATTCACCGCGCTGGCGAGCACCTGGAACTCGCTCGAGAGCGCCGTCCCCACGATCAGCCGCTTGCTCTCGTACACGACATCGTCAAACGTGCCGGTGTCACCCGTGAGGCGCTCGAAGGCCCGCAGCATGCGGCGTTTCTGCCGTCCATCCACGAACAGGCCGTTGACCTCGTTGAGGAAGTTGTAGCCGGTGGTGCCGGCCACGGCCCATCCCTCCGGCAGGGTCTCGCCGCCCGAGAGGATCTTCTCGACGACCACGTAGAACGGGTGGCTCGTCTCCTCGGGCCCGTGCCTGGCCTGGAGCGCCTGGCGGATCGACGCGCGGAGGCGAACGAGGTACGCGGCCGGGTCGGCGAGTCCGTCGACGTGATCGAGCCGGAGCCCGGTGATCTTGCCGTCGGCGACCAGCTGCAGGACGAGGCCGTGGATGTGGTCGAAGACACCGGGGTCCTCGACGCGCAGGCCCGCCAGGTCGTTGACGTCGAAGAAGCGGCGGAAGTTGATCTCGTCGGCAGCGGTCCGCCAGTAGGCGAGGCGGTAGGCCTGCTGCTCGAGCAGGTCGTGCAGGGCATCGAAGCTGCGCGGATCGCCCACCACGCCATTCACCGATGCGATGGCCGCGTCGATGTGCCGGCGCACGGGATCGGACTCGGCAACGAGGCGCACGAGCCGCTCTCGCGTCACCTCCTTCTCGCGCTGGCGCTCGGCGATGAGGGTCGCCTCGCGCACGGTGTACGGCGGCAGGTTCCTGAGCGCCGTCAGGATGCTCAGGAACTCGCGCAGCTGGCGATGGTCC
Organism: uncultured Bifidobacteriaceae bacterium; assembly: GCA_964557815.1. Taxonomy (GTDB): domain Bacteria; phylum Acidobacteriota; class Vicinamibacteria; order Vicinamibacterales; family UBA2999; genus VFZN01. The sequence continues at coordinate 10,673 of CAZLBU010000052.1, forward strand.
TCGCCGAGCGCGGCGGTGAGCGCGTCGAGCCCCCACTCGAGGACAAGGGCGCCCCGGCGTGGGTTGATGGGCAGTTGATGGTCCCGGTAGTGCAGCACGAGGGCACCCTCGTGCAGTCCCAGGTGCAGCAATCCCTGCTCGAGCGCCTCGCCATAGGGCTCCCCGAGGATGGGCAGGAGCAGCCGGTTCTTCAACTCGGGCTTCAGCGGATCCCAGTCGATGTCGAACACGCGCGCGAACGGGGAGCTGGGCCCGTTCTCCAGCACGTCACGCCACCAGCCGTTCGTGCGCGCGTCGTTGCCCATGTGGTTGGGCACGAAATCGAGCAGCAGACCGAGACCGGCGTGGGCGAGCGCCTCCGCCATCTGGTCGAACCCGGGCCAGCCGCCGAGCTCTGGGTTCAGCTCGTTGTGGTTCGTGATGTCGTAGCCGTGCGTGCTGCCGGGCCTGGCCGTGAAGGGCGGCGATATGTAGCAGTCGGTCACGCCGAGGGTCGACAGGTAGGACACGACCTGGCGCGCGTCCAGGAAGGTGAAACCGGAGTGGAGCTGCAGCCGGTAGGTGCTCACGGGCGTGCGCTGGGACCGGCTCCTCGTGGTCACGAGCCTACTCCGGCCAGGCCGCGCGGGCCAGCACCACGGCCGAGGGGCGTTGGAAGCGAATGACCGGGGCCGCGCCTGACAGGTCCACGTCGGGTTCTACCGGATCAACGGCGAAGGCCGGGGACTCACTGGTGAGCAACACGTGCCACGGGCCGCCGACAGAGGCTTCCCGCAGGGCCGGCAGTTCCGCCAGGTCGTGAGCGGCTGGTCCCTTCAGGCACACCACGATGGCCAGGGTCGTGCCCGGCGCGGTCCGCAGCAGCACGAGGGTGTGGGCGCCCAGCGGCTCGGCCACGATCGGACCGCCCGTGGCACCGAGGAGGGCGGGCTCCCGCTGGCGGAGGTCCAGCAGCGCGCGGTGCAGCCGCGCCATGCCCGCGTGGGGCTCGTGCTCCAGCTCGGACCATCGAAGCTTCGAGGCCTCGAAGGTGAAGGGCGATTGCGGGTCCGGGATCCGCTCGCGCGCGCCCGGGTCCGCGAACGCCGCGAACCTCGCGAACTCGCGCCGCCGGCCCTCGGTGACCAGCCGGCCGAGGTCCACGTCGTGATCGGTGAAGTAGAGGAACGGCGACGACGCGGCCCACTCCTGGCCCATGAACAGGAGCGGTGTCTGCGGCAGCGTCAACCGCAGCACCGTCACCGCCCGAACGGCGGCGAGGTCCACCTGGTGGTGCAGGCGCTCCCCGAACGCGCGATTTCCGATCTGGTCGTGGTTCTGGAGGCAGACCACGAACCGGCGGGGCTCGATGCCCGACGGGTCGGTGCCGCGCGGCCCGCCTGCGTACGCGGAGTGTTGGCCGGTGTAGAACCATCCCTGCCTGATGGTCGTCGCGATGTCGGCAACGGTCCCCGAGTAGTCCATGTAATAGCCGTCGTGGTCGCCGGCCAGCGCGCGGCGCACCTCGTGGTGGAAATCGTCGGCCCACACCGCGTCGAGCCCGAGCCCACCGGCCTCCGCGGGCTTCACCAGGCGCGCCAGGTTGCGATCGTCTTCCGCAACGATCGCCGCGTGCCGCCCGCTCAGCGAGCCATGGACGCGGGTGGATAGCTCCGCGAGGAACGGCCGCGCACTGTCGTCGCGCATGGCGTGCGTGGCGTCCAGCCTGAGCCCGTCCACGTGGTACTCGTGGACCCAGTGCAGCGCGTTCTCGATGAGGAAGGACCGCGCCTCCGTCGCGTGGGGGCCGTCGAGGTTGACGCTCTTGCCCCAGGGGCTCGGGTGGCGATCGGTGAAGTACCACGGGCTGAAGGCGAACAGGTACGCGCCGT
>CAZLBU010000053.1:0-10849 GCA_964557815.1 uncultured Bifidobacteriaceae bacterium
GGGCCGCGCGCGCATGGCGATGTCGAGCGCGGCACGCCCGTTGGTCGCCGCCAGGATGCGGTGGCCGCCCGACTGGAGCGTGCGGACCAGCACCTGGAGGTTCACCGGCGTGTCGTCCACCAGCAGGATCGTGGAGGCGGGCAGCGCGTGCGCGCCCGCCGCGTAGGCGTCAGGCCAGGCCATCGGGCTCCCTCGGGCCACCGAGCAACTTGCCGGCCGCCTTCTTCAGCCCCTCGAAGTCGAACCGCGCGGTGAGCCGCGCGATGCGATGGCCCAGCACCGCCTCGCCCTCGTCCCCCGCGACGAGCTCCTGCGCGAGCGCCTCGAGATCGGTGATGCTGCCGATCTCCGCCGCCGCGTGCAGCCGCCGCGCGAGCCCCACGCGGCGTGAGTGGTCCGACAGTTCCGGCTCGTCCGGCGCCGCGGGCGGCGCGTTGACGACGAAGCGGACGCCGAGGTGCTCGCGAATGGCCGCGAACAGCGACTCGGCGCGAACCGGCTTGGAGAGATACGCGATACACCCCGCGTCGCGCGCGGCCTGGCGCGTGTCGCCGAAGGCGCTGGCCGTCACGGCAATCACGGGGATGGACGTCACGGTGGCATCGCGCTTGAGGCGGCGCGTCACCTCCAGGCCGTCGAGGTCGCCCATTCGCAGGTCCATGAAGACGACGTCCGGCCGGTGGCCGCGCGCCAGCCGCAGCGCCTCGTCGCCGCCGGCGGCCGTGATCACGCGCACGCCGGCGCTCTCGAGCAGGCGCGCCAGGATGCGTCGATTGACGGTGCTGTCGTCCACGACGAGCGCGGTCAGCTCCTCGCCCGGCGCGAGCCTGGCGTCGAGGGAGGGCTCGTCCGGATCGTGGGCTGCCGCGCCCACGCTGGTCCCATCGCCGGCCGGCACCATCGGCAAGGTGAAATAGAACCGGCTGCCCTCGCCCGGCACGCTCTCCACGCGCAGGTCGTCGCCCATCGTCTGGATGAGATGACGGCTGATGGTGAGCCCGAGGCCGGTCCCGCCCGCCGCGGCGCCCTCGCGCGTCTGCGTGAACGCCTCGAAGATGCGCGTCAGGGCGTCGGGCTCGATGCCAACGCCCGTATCGCTCACCTCGAAGTACAGCCTCGCGTCGTCCACCGCCTCGATGGCGAGGCGCACCTCGCCCTGGTGGGTGAACTTGACGGCGTTGCCGAGCAGGTTCAGCAGCACCTGGCGCAGGTGGCGGCCGTCGAGGCACACCCGCCGCGGCACGTCGGGCCCGATGGTCATCGTCAGCAGGAGGCCCTTGCGGCGCGCGGCCTCGGCGACGACGTACTTCAGGTCGATGATGAGCTGCGCCAGGTCGGTCGCCGTCGCCTCGATGTCGATGCGCCCGGCCTCGATGCGCGAGAGGTCCAGCACGTCGTTGATGAGGTCCAGCAGGTGCGCGCCGCACTTGGCGATGGCCTCCAGGGCGTCGCGCTGCGCCGCGTTCAGCGTGCGGTCCCGCTGCAGCAGCTGCGTGTAGCCCAGCACGCCGTTGAGCGGGGTTCGCAGCTCGTGGCTCATGGCCGCGAGGAATTCGCTCTTGGCCCGGGTCGCGGCCTCGGCCGACTCCTTCGCCGCGCGCAGCTGCGCGTCCTGCTCGCGCCGCTCGGTGATGTCGCGGAGGAACGCGCCGAAGAAATAGCCGCCGGCCAGCGGCATCGGCGACGTGATGGTGATCTCGATGGGGAACTCGCGGCCGGACCGATGGATCGCCGTCAGCTCCAGCCGCTGGTTGACGACCGGCGCCTCCCCCGTGTCGAGGAAGCGGCGCATGCCCTGGTGGTGTGCCTCGCGGAAGGCGGGCGGGATGATCGTCTCCGCCATGTCGCGGCCGAGCGCTTCGTCCCGCGTCCACCCGAACACGGCCTCGGCCTGCGCGTTCCAGGCGATGATGCGGCCGGCGGTGTCGGCGCCGACGAAGGCGTCGTGCGCGGTGTCCACGATGAGGCGTGCGCGCGCCTCGCTGTCGGCCAGCCGCGCCAGGGCCTCGCGCCGATCCTGGTCCGCCAGCGCGGTGGCGATGAGGTTGGCCGTGGAGACGGCGAAGTTCTGCTCGTCCACGGTCCACGCGCGTGTCGAGCCCACGTGCTCCGCGCAGAGCACGCCCACCATGCGGTCTTCCTGGCGCAGCGGGACGTCGAGCATCGCGCCGATCTGGTTGGGCCCCAGGTAGGCGTGCTCGAACCCGCGCGTCCGCGGGTCGGCATTCGCATCCTCGGCCGCGATCACCCGGTCCCGCTCGAGCGCCGCGAAGTAGGCCGGCGCGTCCTGGCGGCGGAGCACCGCGCCGGACTCATAGGTGTCCGTGGCACGCTGGTGGAGCCCCAGGCACCGGATGGCCTGCCGATCCTCGTTCATCAGCCAGAGGCTGAGGCGCTCCACCTGCAGCGTGCGGGCGGATGCGGAGAGGATGCCGCGCAGGCGATCGTCGAAGCAGCATCCGCTCGAATCGGCCTGGCGCGCGGTCAGCTCCGTCAGGGCATTGCTCTGCGCGACCAGCCGCGCCTCGCTGGCCTTCAGGATCCGCTCGGCGATCACCTGGTCGGTGATGTCGCTGAAGACCGTGAGGATGGCCGGCTCGCCGCCAAACGCGACGCGGCGCGACGAGGCGCTCGCCCAGAAGGTCTCGCCGGTCTGCCGCTTCAGTTCGAAGCGGAAATTGTCGGCCCGTCCGTCGCGGGCCACCAGCTCGGCCAGCCTCCGCCGCTCCTCGGGGCGGACGTAGTAGTCCGGCGCATGCCGGCCCACGGCTTCGTCCTGTGGGATGCCGAACACATCGGATGTCCGCTGGTTGATGGCCAGCACGATGTGATCCCGCAACCGCGTGACGACCGCCGGGAACGGGCTCGCATCGAACAGCTGGAAGAACAAACCGTCGTCCCCCGAAGCCGCACCGGAGTCGGTCCCGGCCGTGGGGCCAGGCGCAGGCGAAGCCGAAGGCGGGTCGAAGTCCGACATGGTCGAGGTGTGCGCGCAACAGGGACGCCGTGGTGCGGGCGCGCAGCCAGCCAAGGTACCTGCTGGGGACGAAGGCGTCAAGCCGGCCGCACTCGGACTGGGCCGCGCTTCGCGCGGTCGGCCCCAGAGGTGCGCCCTCGCTGCGCTCGGGTGTGCGGCACTTCGCGCCGTGGGAGCAAGGAGACAGGCCCTCGAACTTTGCTCGGGTGGGCCTCGCAGCTCTCACGGCTCGGTAAGCGGCCGGAAGGCCGTGGGATTACCCACGCGCCGCAGGCGCGCCCACCGCGCGAAGCGCGGCCCGCCGGCCCGAAGGGCCGGCCCCTACGGCGCCGGATCCGGCGCCGCCTGTGCTGGCGCCGGCGAGGCCTGCTCGGTCAGGTGCATCCGACCGGCCGGCGTGGCGAATCCCTTCACGAAGCGCTCGTCCGGCGTGCGGTCCAGCACCGTCTTCATCGCGAAGTAGTCCATCTGCAGCCGCTCGCGCGTGAGATCCAGGACGCCGTACCCGCGATAGCGACCGTCCACGTAGTGGAGGTGCGGCATCCGCTCCCGGAGGCCCGCCAGCTGCTTCTCCCCGTCCGGCCCGCTGCCGAGCGTGCTGTGCGAGGTCACGGACGTGACGGTGAACTCCACTCCCAGCGAGCCCTGCCCGGTGGCCGCGTCGTAGTCACCATAGGGACGGCGTGGCAGGTCGTACACCCACGAGCTGTGCACGTCGCCGGTGAGCACCGCGAAGCTGTCGATCTTCAGCGCGGCCACCAGGTCGAACACGCGATCGCGCGTGGCGCGGTAGCCGTCCCACGAATCGGCGTTGAAGGAGGGTTTTCCCGGCTCGGTCTGCGGCGCGAACATCACCTGCTGCCCGAGCAGCTGCCACCGCGTGCCGGCGCGCTTCGATTCGGCGAGCTCGCCGCCGAGCCATCCTTCCTGCGCGCGGCCCAGCAGCGATCGGCCCGGCGATTCGATGGCTGCCACGTCGTCGCGGAGCACCTGCTGGTCGCGCCCGACCAGTCGCGTGTCGAGCATGACCAGATCTGCCAGGTCGCCGAAGCGCAGTGTCCGATAGATGAGCGGGCTCAACGCGGCGGCATCCTCGCGGATCGGCATCCACTCGAAGAACGCCTGCACGGCGGCGTTCCTCCGGGCGAACCAGTCGCCCTCTCCTTTCTCGGGATTGTGGTTCTGGGCGCCGCCTGACCAGGTGTTGTTCGCCAGCTCGTGATCGTCCCAGACGACGATGAAGGGATGCTGGCGGTGCACGGCCTGCGAGTCCGGATCCGCCTTGTACTGCGCGTGCCGGGCGCGGTAGTCGGCCAGGACGACGATCTCCTTGTTGGGCTCCGGAATCCGACCGATGGCGGTGCCGTCACCGAACTGCGCGTTGGGATACTCGTAGATGTAGTCGCCGAGGTGCAGGACGGCATCGAGGTCCGTGCGCCTCGCGAGCGCGGCATAGGCGTTGAAGTAGCCGAAGGGGTAGTTCGAGCAGGACACCACGCCGAAACGCAGCCGCCCGGCGCCCATGGCGGGGAGCGTCCGCGTGCGCCCGATGGCCGAGCGGCCGCCTCCGGACTCGAAGCGGTAGTAGTAGGTCGTCCCGGGACGGAGGCCGCCGACATCCACCTTCACGGTGAAGTCCCGCCAGGCGCCGGTCTGTCCCTCACCCCGCGCGACCACCTGCGCGAGCTTCGGGTCGCGTGCCACGACCCAGCGCACCGTGGCCGTGCTCGCGCCCGGCGCCGTCACACGCGTCCACAGCATCACGCGGTCGGCCAGCGGATCCCCGCTGGCCACGCCGTGCCGGAATGCGGCATCGCCGGCCTGTGCGGCCTCGCTCTTCGTCGTGCGGATCAGTGGAAGCGCCGCGGCCGCGGCGCCGGTGGCGAGAAACAGCCGGCGAGGTATCCGTCGCATGTCGAGAGTGTAGCGTCGAACGGTAACAGGCGTGTGGCTTCGTGGTTTCGTCTCGTGGTTACAGCAGGCGGAGCTTCCCCTGCTCCAGGTCGAGCAGCGCGCGCTTGGTGGGAAGTCCCCCGCCGAAGCCCGTGAGCGAGCCGTTGGCGCCGATCACGCGGTGGCACGGGATGATGATGGCGATGGGGTTGGCGCCGTTCGCAGAGCCGACCGCGCGCACGGCCCTCGGCGCGTCGATGCGGCGCGCCAACTCGCCGTAGTTGATGGTCTGCCCGTACGGAATGGCCTGCAGTTCCTGCCACACGCGACGCTGGAACGCCGTGCCCTCGGGCGCCACGGCCGTGCTGAACCGAATGAGGCGGCCGGCGAAGTACTCGTCCAGTTCCCGGCAAACCCCGTCCAGCACACCGCCCGCGTCCGGCGCCCAGGCCTCATCCGGCGCCGGGTATCCGTCTCGCACGAAGGCGAGCACCCGCAGCGCCCTCGCGTCCCCGGCGATCATCAGGGGCCCGACAGGGCTGTCGATGGTCCGATAGACCACGGAGGCTTGGGGAACCACGCGTCAGATCATAAGATCACCCGGTCACCAGATGCACGAGACCGCCTTCCCGCTCCCCCTCGCCGAGTACCTCGATCCCGTCGGCGGCTCCCTCATCGACGTGCTGGCCTCGAGGCTGGCGGCGCAGCCCATCAACGGCGTCGCCACGGCCATCTTCCTCCTGGCCGTCCTCCACACGTTCGTGGCGAACAAGTTCCGGCGCTGGGCCCACGAGGCGCAGCACGCCTACGACGCCGAGCTCCGGGCGCGCGGCGAGACGCCGCACCCGAGCTTCAAGGCCGAGATGCTCCATTTCTTCGGCGAGGTCGAGGTGGTGTTCGGCCTCTGGGTGCTGGTGCTGCTGGCCGCCATCACCGTCACGCTCGACTGGCGCACGGCCCAGGCCTACGTCACCGAGACCGTTCACTACACCGAGCCGATGTTCGTCGTCGTCATCATGGCCATGGCGGCGACGCGGCCGGTCGTGGGCTTCGCGCAGAGCATGCTCCGGCGGGTGGCGGCGCTGGGTGGAGGCACGCCGGCAGCGTGGTGGTTCACCATCCTGACGCTGGGGCCGGTCCTCGGCTCGTTCATCACCGAGCCGGCGGCCATGACCATCTGCGCGCTGCTCCTCAGCCGGCAGTTCTACGCGATGCAGCCCAGCCGGCGCCTTCGCTATGCCACGCTCGGCCTGCTGTTCGTCAACGTGTCCATCGGCGGCACGTTCACCCATTTCGCCGCGCCGCCGGTGCTGATGGTGGCCGCCCCGTGGGACTGGGGACTTGGATACATGTCCACCCATTTCGGGTGGAAGGCCGGTGTGGCCATCCTGATGTCCACGCTCGCGTACTTCCTGCTCTTCCGGCAGGAGCTCAAGTCGCTCGAGACCACCGCGGCCGTCACGACCGTGGACGACGGCGACAAGCTGCCGACCACGCCGTGGTGGATCACCGCCGTCCACCTCGCGTTCCTGGCCTTCGTGGTCGTCGAGGCGCACCATCCCGCGCTCTTCATCGGCGCATTCCTGTTCTTCCTCGGCTTCGCGCAGGCCACCGCGCACTACCAGTCGTCCATCGATCTGAAGCCGCCCCTGCTGGTTGGGTTCTTCCTGGGGGGGCTCGTCACGCACGGCGGGCTTCAGGGCTGGTGGATTGCGCCGGTGCTGGGCGGGCTCACCGAGCAGCCGCTCTTCTGGAGCGCGACGCTGCTGACCGCGTTCAACGACAACGCGCTCATCACGTATCTGGCGACGCTCGTGCCCAACCTGAGTGAGACGCTGAAGTTCGCGGTGGTGGCGGGCGCGGTCACGGGAGGCGGGCTCACCGTCATCGCCAACGCCCCCAACCCGGCGGGGCAGGCCATTCTCGGGAAGTACTTCCAGAACGGCGTGTCGCCGTTGTGGCTGGCGGCCTCGGCCGCGGGCCCCACGCTCGTCGCCGCGGCCTGCTTCCTGCTGCTGTAGCAGCGCAGGCACGGGCCCCTCGCCGTGCCTAGCCGAGCGCGACGTCGAGCGTCATCATGACGGCGAAGCCGACCATCGCGCCCAGCGTCGCCGAATCGGCGTGGCCGCCGGCCTGCGATTCCGGCACGACTTCTTCCACCACCACGAAGATCATCGCCCCGGCGGCAAACGCGAGCGCGTACGGCAGCACCGGCCGCATCAGCACCACGGCGGCGGCGCCGGCGACGGCGGCCAGCGGCTCGACCGCGGCCGACAGCTGCCCATACCACCAGCTCTTGAACCGTGACAGTCCCTCGCGGCGAAGCGGCACGGCCACGGCCGTGCCCTCGGGACAGTTCTGGAGCCCGATGCCGATGGCCAGGGCGATGGCGCTCGCCAGCGTGGCTCCCTCGTATCCAGCGGCGACCGCGCCGAATGCGACTCCCACCGCGAGCCCCTCCGGGATGTTGTGCAGGGTGATGGCGAGCACCAGCAGCACGCTCTTGCGCCACGTGGTGGAGATGCCCTCGGCATCGGCCAGCGGCCGGAAGAGATGGAGGTGCGGCAGCAGGTGGTCGGACAGCCGCAGGAACGCGCCGCCCGCGACGAAGCCCACGACGGCCGGCACCCACGGGACCATCCCCATCTCCTCTGCGAGCGCAATCGAGGGCGCGAGCAGGGACCAGAAGCTGGCGGCCATCATCACGCCCGCGGTGAAGCCCAGCGCCGTGTCCAGCGCGCGCTGGCTGAGATCCCGGCCCAGGAACACCACCGCCGCCCCCAGGGCGGTCAGCGACCAGGTGAAAAGACCAGCCGCCAGCGCTTGCGCGACGGGATCGAGCGCGGTGAACCACTCCCGCAGGTCCATCACGCCCCCTCAGCCCGCCGGATCGGCAACGGGCGACCGGCTCTCGGCGGGCACTGCCACGTCGGGAAGGTCCGGGTCGTCCAGCTCGGGCGCCGGCTGACGGAGCACGAACCCCGGGATCATGGTGTTGCCCAGGGCGTAGATCACGAGGCCGCCGAACAGCCAGTCGGGCACGCCGAAGCGATCCCGCAGGATCTCGGCGATGACGAGCGTGAAGACCAGCGTCGGGATGAGCCCCGTGCCCATCCGCCATCCGTCCGTGAAGGGCGCGCCGAGCGACACGCGCGTGTGGAGCATCGTGATCGCCACGCGCAACGGCACCACGATGGCGAGGAAGCCGACGCCGGCCAGCAGTGACCACCAGGAGAACTGCTCCTGTTGAAGGTGCAGCCCCGCAGAGAAGAAGTAGAACGGGATGAAGAACGAGGCGAACACGTCCACGGCGTGGAGCATCTCCTCCGACCCCAATGCCGGCAGGCGCTCGCGGAACCGCTGCGCCACGATGCCGACGACGAAGGCGCCCACGAGGTAGTAGGCGCCCAGCTGCCGCGTGATGAAGGCCGCGCCGATGGTGAGCATCACCAGGAAGGCGAACTCGGACTTCGGTGCGAGGGGCACCACCCAGCGCGCGAAGACGCTGAACGCCGCGGGCAGCGCGACGATCAGCAGCACGAGCGCACCCGTCCCCGCCAGGAACCGCGAGCCCGACGAGGACTGCAGCACGAAGAAGAGCGCGAGCAGCGACACGATTTCGCCGGCGATGGTGAGCGCCCGCACCCAGAACGACTGTTCGTCGCCCAGGCCGAAGCTGGCCAGCGAGTCCAGGATGAAACCGGCCGAGGGCGTCAGCAGGGCCAGCGCGACCAGGGCCGCGGCGCGATACTCCAGCCCGAACAGCGCCGTGCCCACGTACGCCATCGTCCCCAGGACGGCCAGCTGCACGGTGATGTGCTCGACGAGGATCCGCCGCCCCGTCACGAGCTCGTCGAGGCGGACCTCGAGCCCGGCGAAGAGGAACAGGGTGGAGATGCCCAGGGTGGCGAAGAGCGCGATGGTGGCGTCGCCCTCGAACAGGTGGAAGCCCATGCCGGCCACGGCGCCCAGGGCCAGGGCGGTGATGGCGCGGGGAATCCGCCACACCTGCAGCACGCGCGGGATGACGAACAGGGCAAAGACCAGCCCGATGTAGGTGAGCTCGGTGGCGTTGGACACGACGGGCTATCGCGCGCGGCGGAACGTCATGACCCCGACGGCCTGCCCGTTCGGGTTCTCCTGCCACACGCGCAGCGTGTCGCCCTCGATGGCGAAGTGCCGCCACGCCGAGGGCTCCGAGGCCTGCGGCACCATCTGGTCGGCGGGCGCGCGGCGCTCGAGGCCCATGTAGGTGAGCTCGTCCGGGCCGCTGACCGCGGCTTTCGCCGCGAAGTCGAGGAGCACCACGCGGGGCGGCGTCACCCCCGCCTCGCCCGGCGCCAGCTCGGCGTGCACCGCGATGTTGTTGAACTGGTCGTAGCTGAGGCGGCCGCTCCCCTGGAGAGGCCGGCCCTGCGCCTCGATGCCCACCAGCTCCCACTGACCGAGCAGCGCCGCCTCCACCGGCGAGAGCGGCGGCGGCTGCGAAGCACTGACCGACGGGCGCCGCCCGCCGCCGCCCATGCAGGCGGCCGAGGCCAGCGTCAGCACCAGCACGAGGACAGCCTTCGTCATTGCCCCACTATAATCCTGCGGTGCCCGTCACGCTCGGCTCCACGCACCTGCTGGCTTCGAACCGGCTCAACGGCCTTCGCGTCGGCATCGTCTCGAACCCCGCCTCGGTCGACGGCGCGTTCACGCACATCGTCGACGCGCTGATGGCCTCACCCGGCGTGACTGTTGCAGCCATCTTCGGCCCGCAGCACGGCTTCCGTTCGGACGTGCAGGACAACATGATCGAGACGCCGCACGCTGAAGACGCCGAGCGGCGCGTGCCCGTGTACTCGCTGTACAGCGACACGCGGGAGCCGACGGCGGACATGCTCGCCGGCCTGGACGCGCTGGTCATCGACCTCCAGGACATCGGCGCGCGCATCTACACCTACATCTACACCATGGCGAACTGCCTGCGCGCCTGCGCGCGGCACGGCGTGGACGTGATCGTCTGCGATCGGCCCAACCCCATCGGCGGCCTCGCCGTCGAGGGACCGATGCTCGAGGCCGGGTACGAGTCCTTCGTCGGGCAGTTTCCCATCCCGATGCGCCACGGCATGACCATCGGCGAGCTCGCGCGCCTCTTCAACGAGCACTTCGACATCGGCGCGCGGCTCGAAGTAGTGCCCATGACCGGATGGGCGCGGCAGCAGTACGCCGACGAGGCCGGGGCGCCGTGGGTGATGCCCTCGCCCAACATGCCGACGCTCGACACCGCTATCGTCTATCCGGGCACGGTGCTCTTCGAGGGCACGATGGCCTCGGAGGGCCGCGGCACGACGCGCCCGTTCGAGCTGCTGGGCGCGCCGTGGGTACGGGCCGAGCGCCTGGCGGCCGGGCTCAACGCGCGCCGGCTGCCGGGCGTGCACTTCCGGCCCGCCGTCTTCGAGCCCACATTTCAGAAGCACGCGCGCACGACGTGCGGCGGCTGCCAGATCCACGTCCTGGATCGGCACGCGTTCCAGCCGGTGCTGACAGGGGTGGCGCTCATCGAGGCCATTCGCGGCGAGGACCCGGCACGCTTCGCGTGGCGTCAACCACCCTACGAGTACGAGCACGACAAGATGCCCATCGACATCCTGGCCGGATCGCCCGCGCTCCGCGCGGCCATCGACCAGGGCGCCACCGCCGAGGCCATCGCGCGGGAATGGCCAGCGGGCCACGCGTCCTTCCTCGCAGCACGCGAGCGCGTGCTGCTCTATCGCTGAACGATGGCGGCGCCCGAACCGGGGCTCGTGCTCCAGCGCGCCGTCCGCATCCGCTCCACCCCGAAGCGCGTGCTGGCCGCGTTCTTCGATCCGGCTGACCTGGCCGTGTGGTGGGAGGCGTCGCGGTCGGTCACGCTGCCCTGCCTGCTCGGCCCGTATGCCGTCCAGTGGCCGCCCACCGATTACGAGGACGAGGTCCTCGGCAAGCTTGGCGGGA
>CAZLBU010000053.1:10859-12388 GCA_964557815.1 uncultured Bifidobacteriaceae bacterium
GCTGCACGGCGTGGTGATGGATGTTCGCCCGGCGTTGTCGTTCTTCCTGGCCGAGGTGTACTACCACCCGCCGAGCGGCGATCCGATCGGCCCGATGGCGCTCAGCGTCGAGGCGCGGGCCGCGGGCGGCGAGCGCTCGGTGGAGCTCGTCGTCCGCCAGACGGGCGACGACGAGGGGCCCCGCTGGCAGCGCTACTTCCTCGTCATGGAGAACGTCTGGGATCGCGCGCTCGAGTCGCTGCGCATCCACATCGAGTGGTCCGGCGTGATCGATCCGAGGGTCGGACCATGACCACCGACGTGCTGATCGTCGGCGGCGGCGTCATCGGGTCCAGCGTGGCGTGGCACCTGCGCGCGCACGGCTTCACGGGCCGGATCACCGTCGTGGAGCGCGACCGTTCGTACCGTCGCGCGTCGTCGTTCCTGGCCATGGGCGGCATCCGCCAGCAGTTCTGCACCGCGGTCACGGTGCGGATGGTGCAGCACAGCGTGCGGTTCTGGAAGCAGTTCGACGCGCGGATGGGCACGCGCGAGGCGCGCCCGCGTGCGTGGTTCCGCCAGCGCGGCTACCTCTTCCTGGCCGATGCCGCGACCGCGCCGGCGCTGATGCAGCGCTACGACCAGGAGCGCAGGGCCGGCGCCGTGGTGCAGATGCTCGCCCCCGACGACATCGCGCGTCTGGTCCCCGACGCGTGGCTGGACGACATCGTCTTCGGCGTGCTCGGGCCCGATGACGGCTACGCGAACCCGCGGGAGGTGCTGAGCGGCTTCCACCGGGCGGCCGTGGCGGCCGGCGCGGAGTACGTCGAGGACGCCGTGGCATCCGTGGTGGTGGAAGGCGGGCGCGTGACCGGCGTCACCCTGGCCGGCGGCACCCGCGTCAGCGCCGGCGTCGTCGTGAACGCGGCGGGTGCGTGGGCCGGCGAGATTGCCCGGATGGCCGTGCTCGATGTTCCGATCGCCCCGATGCGTCAGATGCTCTTCCGCGCCACGCTGCCCCGGACGTGGCCCTACCGGTTCCCGATGCTGATCGACCCCGGCGGTGTGCACTGGCGGCACGACGACCCGGTGGAGCCCGGGCAGGCCGACCGCATCGTCGCGGCCTTCACGAACTGGCGCGAGCGCGAAGGGGAGAACCTCGAGTCGGACGAATCGCGATGGGCACGGGAATTCAAGCCGGCGATGGCGCGGCGCATGCCCGGCCTTGCTGGCCTGACGGACGTCAACGGGTGGGCGGGCCTCTACGAGATGACGCCGGACCACAACCCCGTGCTCGGGGAGCACCCCGAGCGGCCGGGCCTCGTCTTCGCGGCCGGCTTCAGCGGCCACGGCCTGATGATGTCGCCTGCAACAGGCGTCATCGTCTCGGAGATGATCCGCCTGGGGCGCAGCGAGACGTTCGACGTGTCCCTGTTCGCGCCCGACCGCTTCGCCCGCGGCGCCCTGGTCCACGACGCCGCGACGATCTGAGTGCCCGCACCTGCCCGCACCCGTTCGCACCCGCCCCCACCCGCCCGCACCCGCCCCCC
>CAZLBU010000054.1:0-12249 GCA_964557815.1 uncultured Bifidobacteriaceae bacterium
CCACCGCCGTCGCGGCGTCGCTCACCTCGGCGCGCGTGGGCCGCGACTCGGTGCGCATGGATTCCAGCACCTGCGTGGCCAGCACGGCGGGCACACCCTTCTCGCGTGCGCGGCGCAGCACGTCGCGCTGCACGCGCGGCACGCGCTCCAGCGGGATCTCGAGGCCGAGGTCCCCCCGCGCGACCATCACGCCATCGGCGGCGTCCAGGATCTCGTCGAGACGCGCCACGGCCTCGGGCCGCTCGAGCTTCGCGATGATGGGCACGTCGGGCCGCCCTTCCCGTGCCGTGGCCGCCCGGGCCGCCGCGATGTCGGCCGCCGACTGCACGAAGCTGAGCGCGACCACGTCCACGCCCAGCGCAAGGCCGAAGGAGAGGTCGCGCTCGTCCTTCTCGGTGAGGCCGGCTGCAGGCAGCGGCACGCCTGGCGCGTTGATGCCCTTGAACTCGCCCAGCTGCCGCCCATGGACCACGGTGGTCTCGATGGCCGACGCCGTGGCCGACTCGACCCGGAGTTCGACGTGGCCATCGTCGAGCAGCAGTCGGTCGCCCGGCGACACCGCGCGGGCCAGCGGGGCGTAGGCCGTGAACACGCGCCCGGGCTCGCCCAGCCCTTCCCCGATCCGGATGGTGAGCGCATCGCCCGGTGCCAGCGGGAGTGGGGCACCGCCCGCCAGGCGACCGGTGCGGATCTTCGGGCCGGAGAGGTCCTGCAGCACGGCAATCGGCCGTCGTGCACGGGCGGCGGCGTCGCGCGCGGCCTTGAACCGGCCGGCGTGCTCGGCCTGCGTGCCGTGGGAGAAGTTCAGCCGGAAGACGTCGGCGCCCGCCACGGCAAGGGCCTGGACGATGGAGGGATCGCTCGACGCGGGCCCGAGCGTGGCGATGATCTTCGTGTGGCGCACCCCGGTAGTCTACAATCGGGGTTCCGATGGCATCGCTGGTGACGCCCGCTGTCGTCGCCTACCTGGCCGGACTCTCCCGCCTCCCTCATCCGCAGTTGGACGTCGTGGCGCGCGAAGGCCGGGCCGAAGGGCTCCCGATCGTGATGCCGGAAACCGGTGCGCTGCTCCACGCGCTCGTGCGCCTGACACGCGCCACGCGCGTGCTGGAGATTGGCACGGCCATCGGCTACTCCACGCTCTGGATGGCCACGGCCCTGCCCGACGAGGGGCGACTCATCTCGCTGGAGCGCGACCAGGCGCGCGCCGCGCGGGCGCGCGCCCACGCGAAGGCCGCCGGACAGGACGCCCGGGTGAACGTGATGGTGGGCGATGCCTCGCGCTTCCTCCACAAGATCGCGGGCCCCTTCGACCTCATCTTCCAGGACGGAGACAAGCCGGGCTACCTTTCCATGCTCGACAGGCTGGCTGCGTTCCTGCCGCCGGGCGGCGTGCTCGTCACTGACAACGTGTTGTGGAGCGGCACGGTCGTGCCGGGCATGACGCCGCTCGAGGAACGCGACCCGGAGGACGTCGCGGCCATTGCCGCGTACAACGAGCACCTCAGGCACGACGAGCGGTTCTACACCGTGTGGCTGCCGATTGGGGATGGGGTGGCGGTGTCCACGAAGGTTCAAGGCACGCAGGTTCAAAGCACGCAGGTTCAAGGCACGTAGGTTCAAGGCACGTAGGTTCAAAGCACGAAGGTTCTCAATGAGCGAACGGCTGAAGGAATTCCGCGAGTTCCGCGAGAAGATGAACACCCGCATCCTCGAGAGCGGGAACCTGGAGATCAAGCGGTTCTTCGCGCTCGACTCCCGGGCGTACGAAGACGGCGCACTGCCGGTGAAGACCAAGGAGCTGCTCGGGCTGGTGGCGTCGCTGGTCCTCAGGTGCGACGACTGCGTCACCTATCACATCGTCCGGTGCCGCGAAGAGGGCGTGACGCGCGAGGAGTTCTTCGAGACGTTCAACGTGGCGCTGGTCGTCGGAGGATCCATCACCATCCCTCACCTGCGCCGCGCGGTGGCCACGCTGGACGAGCTGGAGGAACTCCGATGACGCCGGCCGACTGGTTGGAAATGACACAGGCCGATGCCCGGCGCAGAGGACTCGAGCCGGTCGTGTCGCTCCTGGAGGGACTGGCCTCGTCGGTGCAGGCCTTGAGGGACGCCGCGACACGGATGGACGCCGACGACGCGGCAGCCGCCGATGCCGCAGGCAAGGCCAGGGCCGCAGATGCCGCAGGCCACGCCAGGGCCGCAGATGCCGCAGGGAAGGCCGGGGCCGCAGACACCGCAGATGGCGCAGACAGGGTGGGGGGACGGCACGGGGATCACTCGACCCACACGCGTCACGCCGACCAGGCGCGGCACGCCGAGCACACCGAACGCCCCCGGCTTACGAACGCGCCCGACCCGCCGCCTCCAGCGGGCAGCCTCGCCGATGTCTCGCTCCGGCTGGCGCGCGGGGAACTGAAGGCCGAGCGGCTCGTGGAGGATTGCCTCCAGCAGATCAAGGAGCGCCAGCCCGAGCTGAACGCGTTCATCACCGTCACCGCCGACCAGGCGCTGGCCGCGGCCCGCGCGGCGGACCGCGAGATGGCAGGTGGCCGCCACCGCGGCGCGCTGCACGGCATCCCCGTCTCACTCAAGGACCTCATCGACCAGGCGGGGTTGCCCACGACGGCAGGATCGCTCGTCAGGAAGGACCACCGCGCCGCCCACGATGCGCCGGTCACGGCGCGCCTGCGTTCCGCCGGCGCCGTGTTCGTCGGCAAGACCAACCTGCACGAGTTCGCCTTCGGCACCACCAGCGACGACTCCGGCTTCGGCGCCGCCAAGAACCCGATCGACCCCAGCCGCTCGCCCGGCGGTTCCAGCGGGGGCTCCGCCATCTCTGTCGTCACCGGCATGGCCATGGCCACGGTGGGCACCGACACCGGTGGGTCCATCCGCATCCCCTCCGCCGCGTGTGGCATCGTCGGCCTCAAGCCGCAGTGGGGCGAGATCTCCGCGGAAGGGGTCGTCCCGCTCAGCCGACAGCTGGATCACGTGGGGCCGATGGCCCGCACCGTGTCGGACGCCTGGATCCTGTACGAGGTGATGCTCGGCGCGGGCGTCGCCCCGGGGGCCACGCTCCATCCCAGCCCGGTTCCGGCCCTGCGCGTCGGCGTGCCTCGTGGCTACCTCCTCGACCGCCTCGACGAAGACGTGGAACGCCTGGTCCTGGGCGCGATCGAGCGGCTGGCATCGGCGGGCGCGCACGTCGTGGATGTGGAGATACCCCACGTCGCGGACACGCCGCACGTGTACCTGCCACTCGTCCTGGCCGACGCGGCCGAGTACCACGGGCGCACCCTGGAGGCGCAACCCGGCGATTACACGCCGAACGTGCGGTTCCGCCTGGAGATGGGCCGCTACGTGATGGGTGAGGACTACGTCCGGGCCGAGCGGCTGCGCGCCCGGCTCACCCGCGAAGTGGACGCGGCGCTCGCGGACATCGACGTGATGGTCCTGCCCGCGCTCTCCATTCCAGCGCCGCCCATTGGCGCCGCGACCGCGCCGGTCAAGGGCGGCACCGAACCGGTGCGCGCGGCGATGCTCCGTTGCACACAGCTGTTCAACCTCACCGGGCACCCGGCCTTGTCGCTTCCCTGCGGCCTGACGCGTGCGGGCCTCCCGGCGGGCCTGCAACTGGTCGGCCCGCGGCGCGGGACGCAGCGGCTGCTGCAGCACGCGCTGGCGGTCGAGCGCGTGCTCGCCGCCTCATGATCGCGCCGTTCTTCCACCGATGGGAGCTCCGGCTGGCCGAAGTCAGCCGGGCCGACCGCGTTGTCCGCCCGTTCGAGTGGGGGCTCGACTGGCTCGTGCGGCCGCAGGTCACGACCGTTGCCCATCTCGCGGAGGACGCCGGCGGCAGCGAGCCGCCTGCGGTCCCGTCAGGGGAGCGCGCGGCCGCAGATCCGCGCGCGGCCATCCGGGCGTGGGTGGACCAGGTGATGCGCGACTCGGACGCGTTCTTCACGCCGGCACCCACGCGGGACTACGTGCTCATCGAGGCGCCGGAGCAGCTGCGCGCGGGCGGTGAGGCGGGCACACTGACCTTTCCCAGCGGCTTCACCACGCCGCATCCCACGAACAACACCGTGTACGCCCGGTACTTCCCGGCCAATCCCGTTCGCCGGCCGAAGGCCGGCGCCCCGCGCCGCGCGGTCGTCGTGCTGGCGCAGTGGAACTCGGATCCCGAGGGCCACATCGGGCTGTGCAAGCTGCTCGCGAAACTGGGCATCGCGTCGCTGCGCATCACGACAGCCGCATGCCCCCGGAGCTGACACGGGCCGACTACATCGTGTCGTCCAACGTGGTGCGGACGCTCCAGGTGTGTCGGCAGGCGGTGATGGACGTCCGCCTGGCGCTGTGGTGGCTCCGCGATCAGGGCTACGAGCGCCTGGGCCTGCTCGGCACAAGCCTGGGCTCTTGCCTGGCGATGCTGACCGGCGTGCACGAGCCGCTGGTGCGCGCCCAGGCGTTGAACCATGTGTCGCCCTATTTCGGCGACGTCGTGTGGCGCGGCCTCTCGACCGAGCACGTACGGCAGGGCATGGAGGGCCACATGGACCTGGAGGGCCTGCGCGAGCTGTGGCGCCCGATCAGCCCGTGGTCCTATCTCGACCGCGTTCACCACAAGCAGACGCTGCTCGTGTACGCGAAATACGACCTCACGTTCCCCGTGGACCTGTCGCTGCTGCTGGTGAAGGAATGGCAGCGCCGCGACCCGCGCGTGAAGGTGGCCACGCTGCCCTGCGGCCACTACACGACGGGCGAGGCGCCGTTCAAGTTCCTGGACGGGTACTACTTAGGGAACTTCCTGGCGAGGAACCTCTAGCCAGGTGCAGGCAGGTGCGAACGGGTGCGGGCAGGTGCGAACGGGCGGGCGGGCCCAGGCCGGGAGAACCTCAGAACCTCAGAACCTCAGAACCTCAGAACCTCAGAACCCCAGGACCGTCAGAGATACCGGAGAAGCCTGACCAGTGCTTCGTAGATGGATCCGGCCAGCGACTGAACGAGCGGAGACACTTCCCCCGTCTCGACGGATTCGGCAACGGTCACCGGGTCGGTGAGCAGCAGCCACACCGTGGCGCCGGCGACAATCAGGGCCAGGAGCCCGACGATGCCAACGAGGCTGAAGCTGAAGCTGCCGAGGCCGGACTGTCGTTGGATCTTGACGTCCATGACTGGCCAAACGCGGATCATACACCCGCGCGCTCTCTCTATGGACGACGGACGAGGCTTGGCAGTTTCTCCGGGCGCGGCACGGAGAACGCCCGTTCGATCAAACGGAGAGGACGACCTTGCCGAACGCCTCGCGTGACTCGAGCCGCCGGTGGGCCTCGGCGGCCTCCGCCAGGGGGTAGACACGGTCCACGGCCGGCATCAGATCGCCGGCGAAGAACAACTCGGCCGCCCGCAGGAGTTCGGCCTTCCGCCCCATGTAGGACCCGAGCAGCGACCATTGCCGGGCGAACAGGAAGCGCAGATCCACCCGGGCGTCGTGGCCGGTCGTGGCGCCGCAGGTGACGAGCCGTCCACCCCTCGAAAGGCACCGCAGGCTCTTGTCCCACGTGGCCGTGCCCACGTGCTCGACCACGATGTCCACGCCGCGCCCCTCGGTAAGGCGCCGGACCGCCGCGGCAAAGTCGTCCACCGCGTGGTTCACCACCTCGAAGGCGCCCAGCTCCCGCGCGCGGGCCAGCTTGTCGTCCGAGCCGGTCAGGGCGTAGTGGGTGTTGGACAGGGGCAGCCGGGCAATCTGGATCGCGGCCTGCCCGACGCCGCTCCCCGCGCCCAGCACCAGCACCAGCTCACCTGCCTGCAGCCGGGCGCGCGTGATGAGCATGTGCCAGGCGGTGAGGAACGCCAGCGGGAAGGCGGCGGCCTCGATGAAGCCGATGGCATCGGGTAGCGCGATGAGGTTCTGGAACGGGACACGGACGTACTCAGCGTAGCCGCCGTCGCTCTGGTAGCCGAGCACGTCGTAGCGCGGGCACTCGTTGTCGCGTCCTTCGAGGCATCGGGCGCAGCGGGCGCACGCAAGGCCCGGCTGCAGCATCACGCGCTGGCCCTCGGCGAAGGTGCCCGCCGGCGCCTGGGCGACCTCGCCCGCCACGTCCGCGCCCGAGATGTGGGGGAAGGGAATCGTCACGCGCTCGAGGCCACGGCGCTGGAAGAGATCCAGGTGATTGAGCGCGCACGCCCGGACGCGCACCAGCGCCTCTCCCGGGCCGGGCACGGGCACTGGCGCGTCCTCGTACTGCAGCACCTCGGGCCCGCCATGCTGGTGAAATCGCGTGGCTTTCATCTGTCAGCGACGATTCTAGCGAGACTTTACAAGGACTTTACAGGGACTGTCCCCGTAAACCCCGTAAACCCCAGTCAGATCGGTGGGAGGACGGGGACCGGTTCCCCAAGGCCGAGCTCCCCAAGTGACGGGCCGACCTTCTCGATGTCGCCTACCACCACGGTGGCCATCCGCGCCGGATCCAGGTACCGCTGGGCTACCTCCACGACCTCGTCCCGGGTCACGGCCTCGAGGCGCGGGACGAACTCCTCGAAGTACGAATCGGGCAGCTCGTGCAGCGCCAGCTGCGCGGCCGAGCGCGCCACCTGCTGCACGGTTTCGAACCCGCGCGGGTACCCAAGGGCCACCGATGACCGGGCGAGCGCGAGCTCGTCCGCCGTCACGGGCCTGGCGCCGCGAATCTCCTCGACCTCCCGGAGCGCCTCGCGGAGCGCCGGCATCGTCACCTCGGTACCCACGCTCGTCTGCAGGACGAAAGGCCCCTCGCCGCGGCGCAGGTCGAACCCCGTGCGCACGCCGTAGGTGTAGCCCTTGTCCTCACGCAGGTTCATGTTCAGCCGGCTCACGAACTGCCCGCCGAGCACCGTGTTGAGCAGGACCAGCGCGTGGTAGTCGGGCGTCGCCCTCGACGCCGCGACGTGGCCCAGGCGCAGTTCCGACTGCGCGGCGCCCGGCCGCGGCACCACGCCAAGCCGCACGGCTGGCGAGCGCGGCGCGGCCTGCCGGCCCCGGTCGCGCGGGAGCGGCTCGACCGACGGATCGGCGCGCCACCCGGCGAACGCCGCCTCGGCTTCGGCCAGCATGTCCGCCACGGGGCGGTTGGCGGCGACCACGAGCGTCGCGCCCTCGGGCTGAAACATCCGCGCGTGGAACGCGCGCACTTCCTCAACCGTGGTGGCGCCGAGCGACGCCGCCGTGCCGTGTCCCGGCTGGGCATAGGGGTGCGACTGGTACAGCACTTGCGCGAAGGCGCGATCCGCCAGGGCGCTGGGATGATCCTTCAGCTGCCGCAGCCGCTCGAGCCGCAGCTGCCGGACGCGCTCGAAGTCGGACGTCGCGAGATTCGGCGCCGTGCAGATCTCGTGCACGAGCGCGAGGCCCGCGGGGAGGAACCGGTCGAGGACCGTGAGGCTCACGACGATCGCGTCGGGCCCGACCTCGACGTCGAGATCCCCTCCCAGCCGCGCGATGCGATCAGAAACCTCCAGCGCGGACCGCCCGCGGCTGCCCTCGTCCAGCAGATCCGCGACGAGCGACGCCAGCCCCGCACGATCCGACGGGTCGGTGGACGATCCGCCAGGCACCAGCAGCACCATCGCCGCCACCGGGACCGAGTGGTGCGCAATGGCCCGCACCTGCAGGAGGTTCGACAGCCGCGCCCGCTCGATGCGCGGGAAGGTGAACGCACCCGGCGGCCCGGGCACCGGCAGCACCGACCGGTCCACGCGCCTCACGAGACCAACACCTCGGAGGCGTCCGGCAACGCCAGCTGGCGCTGGCCGCGCGGCACGAGGCTCAGCGCGACGCGTGGAGCGCCGACGATCCACTGGCGAACGGCATCGGCCATCTGCGACGGCGTGACGGCGCGGTAGCGCGCGAGATCCTGGTCGAAGTAGCCCGGATCCTGTCGGAAGACGTTGTACGCGTTCAGCTGATCGGACTTGCCGCCGAAGCCCCCGACCGTCTGCAGGCGATAGACGAACTGCGCCTCGATCTGCACTTCGGATCGCTCGAGCTCGTCCGAGGTGGGCCCCTCGCCTGCCAGTGTGGCCAGCGCCTCCGTCACGGCCTGCTCGAGCACCGGCAGCGCCACGCCGGCCGCCGCCGTGCACGCCACCTGGAACACGCCCGACATCTCCCGCGAGTGCTGGTACGCCGACACGTCGGTCGCGACGCGCCGCTCGTAGACCAGCTGCTTGTAGAGCCGCGAGGTCTTCCCATGGGCGAGGACGTCGGCGGCCAGATCCAGCGCCGCGTCCCCGCCCTCGAACATCGCGGGCGAATGCCAGCTCAGATAGAGGCGGGGCAACTCGACACGGTCCTCCAGCAGGAGCGACGCGCCGGCCATTTCGGGCCGCGCGATCGACACCGGCGGGACGTCCGGCCCGCGGGGAACGTCGCCGAAGTACTCCTCCGCGAGGTCCAGGGCGCGCGCGGTCTCGATATCGCCCGCCAGCGTCAGCGACGCGTTGCCCGGGTGGTAGTAGGTCTCGAAGAACCGCCGCACGTCCTCGAGCGTGGCCGCGCGGAGATCGTCCGGGTCGCCGATCGTGATCCAGTGATACGGATGATCGGGCGGAAAGAGCGCCGCCGAGAGAGCGACGCCGGCCAGGCCGTACGGGCGGTTCTCGTAGTTCTGCCGCCGCTCGTTCAGCACCACGTCGCGCTGGTTGGTGAACTTCTCCTCCGTCAGCGCGGGCAGCAGGTGCCCCATGCGATCCGACTCCATCCACATCGCCAGATCGAGGGCGCCGGTGGGCACCACTTCCCAGTAGTTGGTGCGATCGGTGTTGGTGGATCCGTTCAGCAGCGCCCCGGCGCGCTGCAGCGGCTCGAAGTAGCCCGAATCGTGGTGCGCCGAGCCCTCGAACATGAGGTGCTCGAAGAGGTGCGCGAAGCCGGTGCGCCCGGGCCGCTCGTTCTTGGAGCCGACGTGGTACCAGAGGTTGACGGCGACCATCGGCAGCTGATGGTCCTCGTGCACGATGACGTCGAGGCCGTTGTCGAGCGTCTTCTTCGTGTAGGGTATCTGCACGTCGCTTTGATCCTATCCCACGAGCACACCGCGACCCGCGGCGCCTGGTTCCAGCTCTTCGTGATTGCCCTGGCCGAGTTCCTGGGCATGACGCTGTGGTTCTCCGCTACCGCTGTGACGCCCGCGCTCGCGAGCGAGTTGCGGATGACGCCCGCCGAGGCCACCTGGCTCACCATGGCCGTGCAGGCCGGCTTCGTGGCGGGCACGCTGGCCGGCGCGTTCGTGAACATCGCCGACATGGTGAGGTCCCGCCACCTCGTGTGTGCGGGCGCGCTCGTCGGGGCCGCCGCCAATGCCGCCGTGCTGCTGGTTCCGGGCAGCAGGTCGGCCATCGCCCTGCGTCTCACTACTGGCGTGGCCCTCGCGGCTGTTTACCCGCCCGCCATGAAGATGGCGGCCAGCTGGTTCACGGCGCGCCGCGGCCTCGCCCTGGGCCTGCTCATCGGCGCCCTCACGCTCGGCAAGGCCGTGCCGTATCTGGTCACCACCCTCTTCGGCGACGCGTGGCGCGCGCCCATCCTCCTGGCGTCGGGCCTGGCGGCGCTCGGCGGCCTCCTGGTCCTGGTCGCCGCGAAGGACGGCCCGCACCTCGCCGCCACGGCACCCTTCGATCCGCATGCGATTCGCCGCATCCTCTCCATCCGCGGCGCCCGCCTGGCCATTGCCGGCTACCTCGGTCACATGTGGGAGCTCTACGCGATGTGGACCTGGGTCGGCGTCTTCGCCACCGCCAGCTTCACCGCGGCGGGCCTCGGGCCCTCGGCCGCCACCGCTGGCTCGCTGGCCGCGTTCCTGGCCATCGGCAGTGGCGCGGCCGGCTGTCTCGCGGCAGGCTACTACGCGGATGTGCTGGGCAAGGCGCGCGTCGCGGGCTGGGCGCTCGGCGCCAGCGCCCTTTGCTGCCTGCTCGCCGTGGCCGCGTACGGTCGCGCCCCGATGTGGACCTTCGCGCTCGTCATCGCCTGGGGCGTGGCGGTGGTCGCCGACTCGGCCCAGTTCTCCGCGCTCGTCAGCGAGCACGCCCCTCCGGACCACGTCGGCACCGCGCTCACCTTCCAGACCTCGCTTGGATTCCTGCTGACGATGGTGACGATCGACCTGCTGCCGCGGGTTGCTGCGACCGTGGGCTGGCAGTACGCGTCGCTGCTGCTTCTCCCTGGCCCGGTCCTGGGCGCCGTCGCGATGCGCGCGCTCACGAACCCGCGAACCTGAGAACCCGAGAACCTCAGAACCCCAGAACCCCAGAACCCCAGAACCCCAGAACCTCAGAACCCCAGAGCCTACCTGACGGGAGTCAGCGGTATCTTGCCCTTGTTCTCCATCTCCGCCTTGATCGCGCGCATCGACACCTGTGCCGCCATCTGTGACGCGACCCTGCCGAACGCCTCGGCCGCGGCCGATTGCGGCTCCGCAATCACCACCGGGATCCCCACGTCGCTGCCCACGCGAATGGGCTCGTAGATGGGCAGGCGCCCCAGGAAGGGCACGCCCATCTGCTCGGCCATCGCTTCACCGCCGCCGTGGCCGAAGATGTTGGCCGTGTGGTGGCACTGCGGACACTCGTAGTAGCTCATGTTCTCCACGACGCCCAGCGCGGGGATGTTCAGCTTCTCGTACATCCGGATGGCGCGGCGGCTGTCGGCGAGCGACACCTGCTGCGGGGTCGTGACGACGATGGCGCCGGCCACGGGCACCGTTTGCGCCAGCGACAACGCCACGTCACCCGTTCCGGGCGGCATGTCGATGATCAGGTAGTCCAGGTCGCGCCACGCCACGTCGTGGAAGAACTGGCGGATGGCGCTGTGCAGCATCGGCCCGCGCCAGATGACCGGCGCCTCGTCCTTCGTCATGAAGCCGATGGACACCACCTGCAGGCCGTAGCGTTCTGCCGGGCGAATCTTCTGCCCGTCGGACTCGAGCTGCGCCTGCAGCCCGAGCATGATGGGCACGTTGGGCCCGTAGATGTCGCCGTCCAGGATGCCCACGCGGCTGCCGGCCCTGGAGAGCGCCAGCGCGAGGTTGACCGCCACGGTGGTCTTGCCAACCCCGCCCTTGCCCGCGCCCACCGCGATGACGTTCTTGACGCCCGGCAGCGCGGCGGGGCCGGTGGTCGGCGCGCTGACCGACCGCACCTGAGCCGTCATGGTGACGTTCACGGCCGAGACGCCGGGCAGCGCGCGGACCAGGTCCTCGGCCTGGGCCTTCATCAGGTCCTTCACGGGGCACGCCGGGGTCGTCAGCTCGATGTCGAACGCGACCGTGCCGCCGTCGATGACGAGGTTCTTCACGAAGCCCAGCGACACGATGTCGCGGCGGAGGTCGGGGTCCACGACCCCCTTCAGCGCATCCAGAACGGTTTCGGCAGTCATGGTCAACTTTCGAGCTTACCACGCGACTGGCAACGGAGGTGGCCTTGGGGTATGCTCACGCGCAAGCTTCCCTCTCTCAAGGAGTTACCGATGGCCGACGCGACGCCAGGGAGTGCCGCTCCCTCCAGCAACCGCACGGTGATGATCGTGCTGTCCTACCTGTGGCTGCTGGCGCTCATCCCGCTCCTCGTGGAAAAGGAGGACAAGGAGGTCCAGTGGCACGCCAAGCACGGCCTGGTGCTGCTGCTCGCCGAGATCATCCTGTGGGTGCTCATCACGATGATCAACATCGTGACGGGCTTCTTCATCGGTTGCCTCGTCGGCGTGCTCAGCCTCGGGCTCTGGGTCGCCATCGTGATCCTGCACATCCTGTGCATCGTCAAGGGCGTCAACGGCCAGCGGCTGACGATTCCCTACGTCAGCCAGTACGCAGACAAGTTCTGAGCAGGCGCACGCTCGTCCTCATCGTGTCGGCCGCGGGCGTCCTGCTCGCGGCCGACCTCTCCCGCCCGCCCGCCGCGCAGCTCGCCACGCGCGCGGCGATCGGAGCCATCCACGTGTATCAAGCCACGCTGTCGCCCCTCTACGCGCACACGGGCGTGATCTGCCGCTTCAAGCCGACGTGCAGCCACTACGGCGAGGCCGTGGTCCGCGAGTTCGGCGTCGTGCGTGGCGGTTGGATGGCGCTGAAGCGCGTGCTCCGGTGCGGGCCATGGACAGCGATGGGCACAGAGGACCCGCCACCGCAATCGTCAATGACCCGATCCGATCAATGACCCGATCCGATCAATGACCCGATCCGATCAATGACCCGATCCGATCAA
>CAZLBU010000055.1:0-12078 GCA_964557815.1 uncultured Bifidobacteriaceae bacterium
GGGGGGGAGGGGGTGGGGGCGGGTGGGGGGGGGGGGGGGCGGGGGCGGGCGGGTGCCAGAGGGGTGGGTCGTGCCCTGTACTCGCGACGCGCTCGACAGCTCCTGCAGCAGCGCCACGATGTCGCCTGCTTCCGCGGACCACGCATCCTCGAACCGGCGCTCGGCGATGCGCGCCTGCCGGGTGACGGCCACGGCACCCGCCCCCAGCGAGATCCTCCTCGAGCACCATCCGCAGGGCTTCGTCCACCGACGCGCCCTCGCAGAACTGCGGGCTCCGGCCCGTCAGGACCTCGTAGAGGAGCGTCCCGACGGCGTAGATGTCCGAGGTCAGCGCGAGCGGCTCGCCGCGCAACTGTCCAGGCTCGCGCACGCAAACGAGATCGGGTGCAGGACGGTGCGCGTACCGGCGGTCAGCGTCCCGGGCCGGACGACCTGCGCGATGCCGAAGTCGAGCACCTTCACCTCCCCCGCGCGACTGACGAGCACGTTCGGCGGCCCCATCGTCTCGAGCCATCTCGTCACCGTGTTGAGCGGGCGTGCGACTGCAGATCAACGCAGAGCGCCGCAGAACCGATGCTGAGCAATCGGACGTGTGGGTGCCTCCTAGATCGAGCAAGGAGGATTCCCCATGAAGGCGCGTGCCGCCCGCACCCTGATCCTGCCCATCGCTCTGGCCGCAATGCCGGCCGGCGTGACTGCCACTGCCCAGCCGCTGGGCAGCTTCACGTGGCAGCTGCAGCCGTTCTGCAACCGCGTGACGGTGAACGTACGGCAGGACGGGGCGGTGTACACGCTGGACGGCACGGACGATCAGTGCGGGGCGGCCCAGACGGCGCCGCTGGTGGGGCTGGCAGCGCCCAACCCCGATGGCAGCATCGGTTTCGGCCTCAACATCATCTCGCCGACGGGGCAGGCGATTCCCGTGCAGGCGCGCATTTCGGTGGCCACGCTGAGCGGCACGTGGAGCGACGCGGCCGGCAACGGCGGCACGTTCGCGTTCGGCGCGAACACGGGCGGCAGCCCGCGGCCGAACACGCCCGCGACCGGCGGCGACATCACCGGGGTGGCGGCGGGGGCCGACCTGACCGGCGGCGGCACCACGGGCGACGTTGCGCTGGCGGTGGATACGACGGTCATCCAGAGTCGCGTGACGACGGCGTGTCCCGCAGGGCAGGCGCTCAGGAGCATCGCCGAGAACGGGACGGCGGTGTGCGAGCCCATCACCGGCAGCGCCGGCGGCGACATCACCGCGGTGAATGCGGGGCTGGGCCTCACGGGAGGCGCCGAGGCGGGCGACGTGTCGCTGGCGGTGGTGTTCGGTGGTGATGGTGTCCTCCCGGCGGCTGCACGAGCCGATCACGAGCACGTGGGCGCCGGCGCCGGTTCGGTGGGCGTGGGCCCGGGCGCCCTCGCCAACTCGTCGGCCGGCGACACCACGGCCGTCGGGTTCAACGCACTGGGTGGCGCGTTCTCCGGCGCGAGGAACACGGCCCTCGGCACGCGGGCGCTCGAACTGTTCGGCACCGGCTCCGAGAACACCGCGCTCGGACGATTCGGGCTGCGGCAGCTCACCGATGGCAGCGGCAACACCGTGGCCGGTAACGCCGCTCTGGCGGGTCTCACCACCGGAGATTTCAACACCGCCATGGGCGTTGGCGCGCTCGTGCTGCTCACGTCGGGCAATGACAACACCGCCGTGGGCTTCCGCGCCGGCCTGACAACGTCCAATGGCAATAAGCTCACGCTCATCGGGCATCAGACCGAGGCGGCCTTGGGATTGAACAATGCGACCGCCATCGGCGCCAACGCGCGCGTGGATGCGAGCAACGCGCTGGTGCTCGGCAGCATCGCCGGCATCAACGGCGCAGCGGCCGACGTCAACGTGGGCATTGGCACGACGACGCCCGGTGCGCGGCTGAGCATCGCCGACCAGTCGGGCGCCACGCAGCTGCAGCTCATCGGTGCCGGTGTGGTCCCGGAGATCGTGGGGCGCCGATCGCAGGGCACGCTGGCCGTCCCGACGGCGCCGACGGCGGGTGCGGCGCTTCTCGAGCTCTCGGGTCAGGGTTTCGACTCGGTCGGGTTCATCCAGGGGGCGCGCATCAGGCTGGCCGCCAGCGAGAACTGGTCCGCAGGCAACCATGGCGCGCAGATCCAGTTCAACACGACCGCCAACGCCGGGGGCGGCAGCGGCACGCGCCTGGTCATCGATCACGACGGCGAGGTCGGCATCGGCACGACGACGCCCCTGGCCCCGTTGCACGTGGCCGGAGCGATCCGGGTGGATGCGCTCGGCACCGCGGGCGCCACCGCACTGTGCCGCAACGCCAGCAACCAGATTGCCACCTGCTCGTCCAGCCTCCGCTACAAGCGGGACGTTGCCGACTTCACGCACGGGCTCGATGTCGTCCGCCGCCTTCGCCCCATCGGCTTCAGGTGGGTCGGGGATGGCTCGCCTGACGTCGGCTTCGGCGCGGAGGACGTGGCCGCGATCGACTCGCGCCTGGCGGTGTCCACCGGCGCTGGCGAGGTGGAAGGTGTCAAGTACGACCGCCTGACCACGGTGCTGGTCAACGCCGTGAAGGAACTGGAAGCCATGGTGGACGAGCTCCGCCGCGATCGGGATGCGCTGCGGGAGCGCGTGGCTGAACTCGAGAGTCGCGTCCGGAAGTAGAGCAACCTGCTGGCGAGGAACAACGATCCTGACGACGCCGCGCCGGGTGAGGCGTAGACCGGCGCGGACGTCGTCAGACCCGGGCCGTGGCGTGTTCGGCCACGGCACGGGCGTGCACGGCAGTGGCAGTCTGCCGTGCAGATTCAAAGGCGCCCTGCATCCAGGCGTTCATGTTGAGGTGATCGCCGGCGAGGTAGACGCGCCCCTGCGGCTCGGCGAGCTTCCGCCGCGCCGTCGGGTTGGTGTTCGACCACGATCCATACGTCCACTTCACGCGGTGCCACGCCACCGAGAAGCCGGTCTCGAACTCGGTCTTGTATTGCGGGTGAATGCGGCCGCCCTGTTCGAGCGCGAGCGCGAGCCGTTC
This sequence comes from uncultured Bifidobacteriaceae bacterium, assembly GCA_964557815.1. Lineage (GTDB taxonomy): Bacteria > Acidobacteriota > Vicinamibacteria > Vicinamibacterales > UBA2999 > VFZN01. The sequence goes on from CAZLBU010000055.1 coordinate 3,042, forward strand.
GGCCGGGGTCTTGTCGCCGATGGGCCGGCCCGCCTGGCTCTGCAGGTAGTAGCCGACCAGCACGCCCTTCTTCCCCAGGTAGCCGGACGAGGGGTAGACGATCTGCCCGATCTCCATGTCGGTCTTCGACGCGCCGCCAAAGATCTGATCGTCCTCCTCCCAGAAGCGCCGCTTGAACTGGAGGCCCATCTTGCCCGCGGCGGCGTACGGCACGGACGCAATCGTGGACTTGAACTCGGCGGGGAAGTCGGTGTCCACCTGCGCGAGGAGCGGCAGCGGCATCGCACACACGCAGTAGTCGCCGTGCACCTCGTGCGGCGCGCCGCTGGCGTCCTTGTAGACCACCGACACGCCGCGCTCGCCCTGGCGGATGGACTGCACGGCCGCGCGATACGTGACCTTCTTGCCGACACGGGCCGCGAGCGCGCGCGGGAGCTGGTCGGTGCCGCCCACCACCTGCACCATCGTCTGCTGGTACTGGAAGCCCAGATCGAGGTAGTACGGCGTGCGCGAGCCGAGCAGATCGCCGAGCGGCAGCGGCGTGAAGCGCGGCGCGCCATCCGGCGGCACGGCCAGGTCCGGGCCGCGCAGCGCCCCGCCGTGGTACTTGCCCGACGAATCGAGCGCGCCCTTGCTGCGGAGGTACTCGAGCAGGCGATCGCGATCCTCGGATGAGAGCACCTCGTCCAGTGCGTGCTCCGACACGGCCTTGCTCAACAGCTCCGAGACATAGCCGTCCATGTCGGTGTGCACCTCGCGGAAGCGCACGCGCCGATCCTTCAGCGCCGGCGCCTTCGACTGATAGAGGTACGCGGCCTCCGACACCAGAGCGAAGGTCTCCACCGGCACCTGCAGCTCGCGGCAGTACCCGAGCGTGGTGGAGTGGTGATACGGGATGCGCATCGCGCCGCAGTTGAAGTACTGCCCCTCGTCGAAGGTGCAGGTCTGCGACGGTCCGTCCTCCTCGCTCACGGTGCCGCGACGGATGGTGTGCGCGCGGCCGCCGGGGCGCTCGCGCGCTTCGAGCACCTGGACGGCGTACCCGAGCTTGCCGAGCTCGTACGCCACGGTGAGGCCGGCCAGCCCCGCGCCGATGACGACGACCTTCGTGCCGTTGCCGCTGCCTTGCAGGTTGAAGGACGCCGCGGCCTGCGGCGCGGCCATCAGGCCGAGGCCCGTCATGGCCTCGTAGGCCAGCGAGGCGCCGCCCGCCAGCGCGGCCCGTTCGATGAATCGTCGTCTGGTCAGCACGCGTTGCCCTGTTTCTTACCGCCGAGCCATCATCGGCACGTCGAGGGCCGACGGAGGGCGTTTGCCCGTGGCCACCGCGTTGATGGTGGCCCCAGTCGTGGCCGTGAGCGGGCTGCTGCCCGCCTTTGCGCCGTTCTGCCCGAGCATGTGCGCCACGACCGCCAGGTACTCATCCGGTGTCATTGATGAGCCTTCGGGCGGCATCGTGGTGCGCACGAAGTCGAAGAGCTCAGTGGTCGTGCGCGCGCCCCACGTCGCCATGAACGCGTCCCCGGTGAGTGCCGGCGCGTCGTCGCGCCCTCCCAGGTCGCCGGCATGGCAGGAGGCGCACTGCGTCTGGTAGGCCTTCCGTCCCGCCTCCGCCTGCGCGGCCGTGAACACACCGCCGTCGGCCGTGGCCTGTCCGGCCAGCCAGATGCCGCCCAGGCCGCTGACGAGGAACACCGCAAGACCGCCGGTGAGGTTGATGCCCATGCCCTTCCAAGGGAAGGTTACCGGCCGCGTCCACCCGGAGGATTCAAGAGGTCGCTAAGAGATCGTTAAGAGGTGGTAAAAACGGGGGAGGGCCCCGCGGGAGCGGGGACGAATTGCTACCATCCATCCTCATGGGAACGCTTGGAGCGTGGCTCGCCCGGCGGGGCACGCTTCTCCTCGTCGTCGCCATCGGCCTGCTGCTGCCCGCACTGGCCGTCCTGCAATATCGGTGGACGGGTGAGCTGACCCAGCTCGAGCAGCTGCGAGCGCGGAACAACCTGTCGGCCGCGGCTTTCCAGTTCTCCACCCAGTTCGACGCGATGCTCGCCGGCATCTACGCAGAGTTCCACGACCGCTTCGCCGACGAAGGGTCGGAGGACGTTCATGCGCCGCTGCCGGTGCTGCCCGGGGGCGTGAGGCACGAGGAGCTCGCCCGCCAGGTCCTCGTCGTGGATCGCCTGCCGGACGGGAGTCTCGTCATCCACGAAATGAATGCGGGAGGCGATGCCGGGCGATCCGTCCCGGCACCGGCGTGGCTCGACGCGCGCGCGCTGCAGCGGACGCTCCTCGACGAGGTGCCCGCGCTGGTCGTGCGCCGGAGCGGCCAGGCGCAGAACCGCTGGATCGTCGTCGTCCTCGACATGGACCGCATCATGACCGACGTGCTGCCGGCACTCATCGCCGGCTGCGTCGAGGGCGGCATTCCGCTGGCGTACGACGTCCTGATCAACCGCGACGACGAGCCGGCACGGGTGCTCTACGAGTCGCGCACGGGGCTGTCGGCGACGGATTTCGAATCGTGGATCACGATGGCGCCGCTCTTCGCGGTGCACGGGCGCGATCTCTCGCCGGTGACCGCGCGCGGGCTGATGCCCGACGCCGCCGCGCATCGCTGGCGCTTCTTCATCAAGGGGCAGGAGGGCGCGCTCGAGGCGGCCGTCGGCGCCGCGCGCCTGCGCAACCTCGGCATCGGCGCCGGCGTGCTGGCGCTGCTCGCGCTCAGCGTCGGCCTGCTCGTCGCCTCGGTACGCCGCGAACAGCGAGGTGTGCGGGACCAGCTCGAGCTGGTCGCGCGCATGTCGCACGAGCTGCGCACACCGCTGGCCACCATCACCTGCGCGGGCGAGAACCTCGCAGACGATGTGGTGGACGGCCCCGTGGAGGCGCGGCAGTACGGGCGCATCATCCAGCAGGAAGGGCGGCGCCTGAACAAGACGATTGCCGACATCCTGCTCTGCTGCCGCCTGCAGATCCGCGCCGACGCCGCGCTCAACCTGGCGCCCACCGACGTCGGCGGCGTGATCGATCAGGCCGTCGCCGACAGCCTGATGGTGACCAGCGCCGATGCGGCTTCCATCGAACGTGCCATCGAGCCGCGCCTGCCGCAGGTGATGGCCGACGGCGAGGCGCTGCGCGTGGCGATCAAGAACCTGGTGGTGAACGCCATCCGCCACGGGAAGAGCGGTCCGATCCGCGTCGTGGCGCGCGCGAGCCGCACCGACGGCGCCGAGATCGTGATCGACGTCGAGGATGAAGGGCCCGGCATCCCCGAGGACGAGCTCCCGCGGGTGTTCGACTCGTTCTTCCGTGGCCGGATGGCCCGCGACGGCCAGGTGGAAGGCAGCGGCATCGGGCTGAGCGTGGTCTACCACGTGGCCCGCGCGCACGGGGGCCAGGTGCGCGCCACGCGTGTGCAGCCGCAGGGCACGCGGTTCACGCTCGTCCTGCCGGCGCTCGGCCGCCCCGCGGCGCACCGCAGCGACTCGGCGGCGTGAGGTGGGGGCCCCGATGAGCCCGGCTGATCCCGCCCGCATCCTGCTGGTGGACGACGAGCCGGGCCTCCGCAAGATGCTCTCGGACCGCCTGCGGGCCGAAGGCTATGCCGTCGAGACCGCGGCGGATGGGCGGGCCGGCAGCACCCTGGCCCGCACGGGCGCCTACGATCTCATCATCCTCGACCTGAACCTGCCCCTGAAGGATGGCCTCGAGATCTGCCGCGAGATTCGACACGACGGGATGGAGACCGCCGTGCTGATGCTCACCGCACGTGATGCCACCACCGACAAGGTGGTGGGCCTCAAGAGCGGCGCGGACGACTACATGACCAAGCCCTTCGAGAGCGCCGAGCTGATGGCGCGCATCGAGGCGCTGCTCAGGCGGGGGCGCGCGGCGCGCGCCGGCGAGCCTGCGGAGTACGCGTTCGGCGACGTCGTGGTGCGGCCGGTCAGCGGGCTCGTCTTGAAGGATGGAAGACCGGTGCGGCTGTCGGCGCAGGAGCTGAAACTGCTCACCTACCTGGTGCGCCATCCGGGCGTGCTGTTCTCTCGTGATCAGCTGCTGGACGCGGTGTGGGGCTACCAGGCCACGCCCGAGACGCGCACCGTGGACGTGCACATCAGCTGGCTGCGGCAGAAGCTCGAGCCCGAGCCCCATAGCCCCCGCTATATCGTCACGGTGTTCGGCGTCGGCTACCGGTTCCAGGGCGACGACGGGGGCTAGGGCGGCGCGTCGCGCCGGAAGGGCCCTCGGGCAGGCAGCGCGTCGCGCTGGAAAGGCCCTCGGGCAGGCCGGCGCCGTGGGCCTGCGGTGGGCCTCGCCGCTCGTGCCGCTCGTGCGGCTCGGTGGGACGATCCCACACGCCGGAGGCGTGCCCACCGCGCGTGAGCGCGGCCCACGTGGCGAAGCCGCGCCTGCGGAGCGAGGCGAGGCCTACGCCCGCGCCACCTCCGCCTTCCCCATCACGGGCGCCTGCGCCTCCTCCGCCGTCCACACCACGATGTTGCCGCCGGCGCGCTTGCCCTCGTAGAGGCGCATGTCGGCGACGCGCACGAGCTCGTCGAGGTGCTCGAAGTCGCCGTCTGCCGGATAGCAGGCCACGCCGATGGTGACGGTGATGGTGCCCCACGGGAAGGGTGGGGACGCGAAGGCACACGTTTCCCGCAGGCGCACCTGGACGCGCTGGGCCAGCGCGAGCGCATCCTCGGCGTGCGTGCGCGGCAGCGCAATGACGAACTCGTCGCCGCCATAGCGGCACGCGATGTCGGCCGCCCGGACCTCGGCGCCGAGCGTCTGCCCCATCAGCGTCAGCACGCGGTCGCCCTCGAGGTGGCTGAACCGATCGTTGATGCTCTTGAAGTGATCGCCGTCGAGGATCATCAGGCTGAGCGGCTCCTCGTACCGCCGCGCGTGCGCCAGCGCCTGCGGCACCACCTCGTCGAAGTGCAGGCGGTTGTACAAACCCGTGAGTGTGTCGTGGATCATCCGGCGCCGCGCCTGCTCGTACTTCTGCCGGTAGGTGAGCAGCTGAAACACGTCGGCCACGTCACCCTCATTGGCGGCCACGTCCCGAGGCTCGATGAACCGGAGGTACGTCCACAGCACCGTCCCGTAGAACACCGTGGCGCCGGCCTTGGCCAGCATCCCGCTCACCAGCGCCTGCGCGAAGCCCGGCGCACCGTAGAAGAGGAACCCGACGAAGAGCAGGTTGTCGAACGCGACGATGACGAGCAGCGATGACAGGATGCGGAGGTAGAACGACGAGATGTACCGGCTGATGAACTCGTAGGCGAGGATGATGCCGACGACGTCCAGGAACAGCAGGGTCGCGCCCACCGTGGCGACCTTCGCGTTGTTGATGAACTCGCTCGCGCCCATCGCGGCGCTGCCGTTCACGCCGCCGCCCGGGAGGACGAAGTGCGCGCTCACGAGCAGCGAGACGAGCGTGAGGCCCGCGTTGGCGAGGACCAGCCCGTATACCAGCTTCCGTGCCTCGGTGGCGTCCTCCTTGAGATAGACCAGGAGCACGGCAAAGAGGTTCGCCGTGAACATCACGGAGGAGGCCGGATAGAGCACGAAGCCCGGCCACAGCTCGACCTGCACCGACAGGGTGGCTTCGAGGTACTGGAAGCCGCCCATCACGATGTAGAGCGGCGACAGCCCGAGGAGGCTGCGGGCGCGGAAGAGCGCCAGCACCAGCGCGGCCATCACCGCCGCTTCGAGCACGAGCAGGCCGAGCTGCAGTCCGTTCATCCAGGTTGAAACGGGCCGGCGCGGGCGCCCGCCTCGGGGAGTAGGGCCGATTATAGCGCCGGCCGAACCGGCGTAAGATGCGGACGGCACTCATTCCCGTTTCGCATCTCCCGAGGAGGCTCCATGACCCCGACCGCCACCCGCACGACAACGGCGGCTCTCCTGGCCCTGGCCGTAGCCGCGCTGACCACGAGCGGCGCCGGCGCCCAGGCGCGCCGCGCACAGGCGCCCCCTGCCCAGCGCGTGGACGCGGAGTACACCGCGAAGATCAAGGAACACCTGCAGGACCCGCGCATCACCACCGAGCTGGTGGACCACCTCCCGGCCTCCGACACGGTGCCCACGCCCCTCAAGTTCCACGGCCGCATTGTGGGGACGCCGGGGGAGCTGACCTACGCGAAGGACATCCACCGCTACTTCGCCGCGCTCGACAAGGCCTCGGACCGCGCATCGCTGTGGACGATCGGGAAGACCGAGGAGGGCCGCGACATCGTCCTGCTGGCCATCGCCGACGAGGCGACGCTCAAGCAGCTGTCGAAGTACAAGGACATGCTGGCACGCTTGACCGACCCGCGGAAGACCACCGAGGCCGAAGCGCAGCAGCTGCTGCAGACGGCCAAGCCCATCTACTGGTTGATCAGCGGCATCCACTCGCCCGAGAACGGCGGCCCCGAGATGCTGCAGGAGCTGGCCTACCGGCTCATCGTCCAGGAGTCGCCGTTCGTGCAGCAGATCCGCAACAACGTGATCACCTTCATCACCCCGGTCATCGAGGTGGACGGGCGCGAGAAGCAGGTGGACACCTACTACTTCAACAAGAAGCGGCCGCAGGGCGAGTCACGACTGCCCCTGATGTACTGGGGCAAGTACGTCGCGCACGACAACAACCGCGACGGCATGGGACAGTTCCTCGAGTTGACGAAGAGCGTGACGCGCGTGCAGAACGAGTGGAAGCCCACCGTCATGCACGACCTGCACGAGATGCAGACGTATCTCTACACCTCGACCGGCACGGGGCCCTACAACGAGGCGCTGGACCCGATCACGGTGGACGAGTGGTGGCTGCTCGCCAAGACCGAGGTCATGGAGATGACCAAGCGCGGCGTGCCCGGGGTCTGGACCTACGGGTTCTACGACGGGTGGACGCCGAACTACATGTTCTTCATCGCGCACACGCACAACGCCATCGGGCGCTTCTACGAGGTGCAGAGCTACGGCCCGGACAACTACGAGGCGCGGGCCGGCGCGACCACGACCAGCCGCGAGTGGTTCCGGCCGAACCCGCCCCTGCCGTCCATCAAGTGGGGGCCGCGGAACAACACCAACATCCAGCAGTCGGGCGTGCTCATCGCGCTCAATCACGTGGCGAAGAACAAGACGACGTACCTCGAGAACTACTGGCTGAAGAACAAGCGCTCGATTGACGAGGGCAAGGCCGGTCCCGTGAACGCGTGGGTGATTCCCGCCGCCCAGTACCGCAAGGCCGACGCGGCGGATGCCGTGAACGAGCTGCGCCGGCAGGGCCTGGAGATCCACCGGGCGACGAGCGCCTTCAAGGCGGGGAACGTGAACGTCGCTGCGGGCGACTACATCGTCCGCGGGGATCAGCCGTACCGGACGATGGCGGAGATGTACTTCGGCATCCAGAACTTCGCGCCCGCCAACCCGCGGCCGTACGACGACACCGGATGGACCTTCCAGTTCATGCGGAACGTGACGCTGCAGGCCGTGAACGACGCGTCCATCCTCGCGCAGCCGATGACGATGCTGACTGCCGACGCGGTGGCGCCGGGCGGGATCGAGGGGACCGGCAGCACCCTCATCGTGGACCACACCACCGACAACAACCTGATGAAGTTCCGCTTCACGCACGCGTCGGTGAAGATGCAGGCGGCCGAGGAGGACTTCGAGGCGGGCGGCCGGAAGTTCCGGGCCGGCGCGTTCATCGTGTCGGGCGCGGACCGCGCGGCGATCGAGCCCACGCTGAAGGAGCTGGGCCTCTCGGCGTTCGCCGTGGCGGCCGCGCCTGGCGTGAAGACGCACGACCTGGACGTGCCGCGCATCGGCTACGTACACGCGTGGCAGCGGACGCAGGACGAGGGTTGGGTGCGCGCGGCGCTGGACACGTACAAGGTGCCTTACACGTACTTCGGCGACATCCGCCTGCGCGAGGGGAACCTGCGCGCGAAGTACGACGTGATCATCTACCCGCACGTCGGCGGGTCGGCCCAGGCGCAGGTGAACGGCATCGCGAAGACCGGCAGCCTGCCGCTGCCCTACCGGAGAACGGATGCGACGCCCAACCTCGGCGCGCTGGAGGAAGCCGACGACATCCGCGGCGGCATGGGCCTCGAGGGACTGCTCGAGCTGGTGAGGTTCGTGCGCGAGGGCGGGACGCTCATCACCGAGGGTTCGACCGCCACCATCCTGCCGGAGTTCGGGATGACACCCGGCGTGAGCATCGAGCGGCCCACGCAGCTCTTCGCGCGCGGGTCGATCATGCGCAGCCAGTGGGCCGACCGGAAGAGCCCCATCGCCTACGGGTTCGAGAATTCGACGTTGCCGGTGTAATTCAACCAGGATCCGGTGATCAACGCGGGTGGCGGCGGTATCCCCGCGGAGTTCGCGGGGTTCTTCGGCGGCGGAGCGCAGATTCCCGGCGTGGGGCAGAACACGACGCCGATGGCCAACTCACCCAACCGGCTGGCGCCGCTCGAGCCCGGCGACGGGCAGCCGCGGGATCCGCGGCCGCAGGCCGACGCCGCGGCCGAGTTCCGCGCCATGGCGCGCGCCTTCGGGATCAGCATGGACGAAGCGCGCCCGCGCGTGGTGCTCTCGTTCCCGCAGAACCCGAACGACATGCTGCTGTCGGGCACCCTGGTGGGAGGCCAGTTCCTGTCCGGCCGCGCGCAGGTGGTGGACGCCACCGTCGGCCAGGGGCACGTGGTGATGTTCGCCATCCGCCCGTTCTGGCGCTGGCAGACGCAGGGGACCTTCTTCCTGGGCTTCAACGCCATCCTGAACTGGAATGACCTGGGGGCTGGCAGGGAGGCGGCGCCAACCGAGACCGGGCGTGGCGGTGCGGCCGGCGCTGTCCATTGATGATTGCTGATTGATGATTGAGCGATTCATTGGTGATTGGCGATTGGGGCATTGGGCATTGGATTGAGCGATTGGGTGATTGCGGATTGGGGCATTGGACGTCTCCAGTCGTGCGGGGCGGCCGCGTCGCCACCAGGCGGCCTCTCATCGCAGGAAGGAATGCCGCACTCGCTGGATCGCC
>CAZLBU010000056.1:0-12068 GCA_964557815.1 uncultured Bifidobacteriaceae bacterium
CTGCCACTCAGTTCTACGCTACCGGACGCCGCAAGGAGTCCACCGCGCGCGTCTTCCTTCGCCCCGGCACCGGGACCATCACGATCAACCATCGGGCCTTCGAGAACTACTTCCCCACCGAGGCCCTGCGCGTGCAGGTGAAGGTGCCGCTGGCCCTCACCGAGACCGCCGGCCAGTTCGACGTGCTCGCCACGGTCAGCGGCGGCGGGGTCACGGGCCAGGCCGGCGCCATCCGCCTCGGCATCGCCCGCGCGCTGTGCACGTTCAACGCCGAGCTCCGCCCGCGCCTCAAGAAGGACGGCCTGCTCACGCGCGACGCCCGCGCGAAGGAGCGCAAGAAGTACGGCATGGCTGGCGCGCGCAAGCGCTTCCAGTTCAGCAAGCGCTAGGGATCGGATCGCACTTGTGTGGCCCCCCGTGATGGGGCCGAAGAGCAACGTTGGAGAGCCCCGCGTGGATGCGGGGCCGGAACCTGGAGGGAGCTTGACCCCGCTCGCGATGAAGGACCTGCTCGAAGCAGGCGCACATTTCGGTCACCAGACGAAGCGCTGGAATCCCAAGATGAAGCCGTTCATCTTCGGGGAGCGCTCCGGCATCTACATCCTCGACCTCGGCAAGACCGTCAAGCTCTACAACGAGGCCGAAGACTACATCCGGCGGCTGGCGGCCGAAGGCAAGACCATCCTTTTCGTGGGCACCAAGCGCCAGGCGCAGGACGTGGTCGCCGAAGAGGCCGCGCGCTGCGGCATGTTCTACGTCAACGAGCGCTGGCTGGGCGGCCTGCTCACCAACTTCACGACGATCCAGCGGAGCATCGCGCGGCTGCGCGACCTCGAGGCGATGGCCACCGACGGGCGCTACGAGTTCATGCCCAAGAAGGAAATCGCCCGGGCCGAGAAGGAGAAGCGGAAGCTCCAGAAGAACCTCGACGGCATCCGTCACATGGGCCGGCTGCCGGATGCGCTGTTCGTCGTGGACACGCGCAAGGAACAGATCGCGGTGGACGAGGCGCGCAAGCTGAAGATCCCCGTGATCGGCGTCGTCGACACCAACTGCGATCCCGACCAGGTGGATTTCGTCATCCCGGGCAACGACGATGCCCTGCGCTCCATCCGCCTCTTCGCCTCGCGCGTGGCCGACGCCGTCCTGGACGGTCGCACCGAGCGCGAGTCGCAGATGGCCGAGCAGGCGCAGGCCGACGCCGAGGCCGCGGCGGCCGAGGAAGCCAGCCGCACGGTGCGGCCCGCCAACGTCCGCAAGCCGCAGCGCCCGTCCGAATCGCCCGTCACCCAGGGGTAAGCGTCCCGGGCGTGTTCTCCGCGCCGGCTCCGAGACGACCCGGGCCGGCGCCTTTCATGTACGGGCTCCCGCGACACGGGGCCCTGCTCTCTTCGAGGAGTCAGAGAACGATGTCAGCAATCACGGCAGAACTGGTGAAGCAGCTGCGCGACAAGACCGGCGCCGGCATGATGGACTGCAAGGCCGCCCTGACCGAGACGGGCGGCGACCTGGAGAAGGCCATCGAGGTCCTGCGCAAGAAGGGCCTCGCCTCGGCGGCCAAGCGCGCCGGCCGCGCCACCAACAACGGCCTCATCGGCCACTACATCCACATGGGCGGCAAGGTGGGCGTGCTCGCCGAGGTGAACTGCGAGACCGACTTCGTCGCGCGGACCGACGACTTCCAGACGCTGGCGAAGGAGATCGCGATGCACATCGCCGCCGCGGATCCGAAGTACGTCCGCCGCGAGGACATCCCGGCCGAGGTGCTGGAGAAGGAGCGCGAGATCTACCGCGCCCAGTTCGCAGGGTCCGGCAAGCCGGCCAACGTCATCGAGAAGATCGTGGACGGCAAGCTCGAGAGCTACTACTCGCAGGTCTGCCTGATGGATCAGCCCTCGGTTCGCGACCCCAACGTCACCATCCAGCAGATGGTGTCCGCCGCGACGGCGAAGACGGGCGAGAACGTCACGGTCTCCAGGTTCGTCCGCTTCAAGCTCGGCGACATGGCCGAATAGGGGTTCGGGGGTTCTGGGGTTCTGGAGTTCTGGGGTTCTTCGAACCTCCGAACCGAACCTCAGAACCCTCCCGAACCTCAGAACCCCAGAACCCCAGAACCCCAGAACCTCTATAATTGCCTGCGTGGACGCACCCGCCGAGCCCTCCTACAAGCGCATCCTCCTCAAACTCTCCGGCGAAGCGCTCATGGGCGAGCAGTCCTATGGCGTCGATCCCGCGGTGACCACCCGCATCGCCCAGGACATCGCCGACATCCGGTCGCTCGGTGTGCAGACCTCCATCGTCATCGGCGGCGGCAACATCTTTCGCGGCCTGGCCGCCAGCGCCCGCGGCATGGACCGCTCCACTGCCGACTACATGGGCATGCTGGCGACGGTCATCAACGCCCTGGCGCTGCAGGACGCGCTCGAGCAGCACGGCGTGGCCACCCGCGTGCTCACGGCCATCGAGATGCGCGCCGTGGCCGAGCCGTTCATCCGGCGTCGCGCCGTCCGCCACCTCGAGAAGGGACGGGTCGTCGTGTTCGCAGCCGGCACGGGCAACCCCTACTTCACCACCGACACCGCCGCCGCGCTGCGCGCGATGGAGATGCGGGCGGAAGTGATCCTCAAGGCCACCAAGGTCGACGGCATCTACACGGCCGACCCCATGAAACATGCGGATGCGACGCGCTACGAGCGCGTCTCGTACCTGCAGGTGCTGCAGGAGCGGCTCCAGGTGATGGACGCCACGGCCATCTCACTCTGCATGGACAACAAGCTGCCCATCGTCGTCTTCAGCCTGACCGAGCCCGGCAGCATTCGCCGGGTGATCATGGGCGAGCCGGTAGGGACGACGGTGGGGGCCTAGGCACGCAGGTTCAAAGCACGAAGGTTCAAAGCACGAGGGTTCAGCGATGGATGTCAGCGACCTGAAGGGGCTGTTCGGAGAGGTCAAGAAGCGCATGGACGGGCACGTGGAGCACGTGCGCAAGGAACTGTCGCAGGTGCGCACGGGCCGGGCCACGACCGGGCTGCTCGATGCGGTGCACGTCGATGCGTACGGATCGAAGATGCCGCTCAACCAGGTGGCCAGCCTCTCCATTCCCGAGCCGACGATGATCGTGGCGCAGCCGTTCGATCAGTCGCTGATGGGGGCGATCGAGCGCGCCATCCGCAGCTCCGATCTCGGCCTCAACCCCGCGAACGACGGCAAGGTCGTACGTATCCCCATCCCGCCGCTGAACGACGAGCGCCGCAAGGAGCTCTCCCGGCACGTCCACAAGATGACCGAGGAGGGCCGCAACCACGTGCGGACCGTCCGCCGCGACGCCAACGACAAGCTGAAGAAAATGCTCAAGGACCACCAGATCTCCGAGGACGACGAGAAGCGCGCCCTCGCCGAGGTGCAGAAGGCCACCGACGAGCACATCAAGGCCATCGACGACCTGCAGCAGAAGAAGGACCAGGAGCTCCTGGGTAAATAGGGGCCCTGCACCTGCACCCGTGCACCTTGCACCTGTGCACCCTGCACCTGTGCACCCTGCACCCTGATCTGACCCATGTATTTCACCCACCTCGAATGCGCGTCCGGCTGCGGCGCGGGTCCGTTCGACCCGCGCGAGCGGCACTTCCTCTGCCCTTCGTGCGGGCTGCCCCTGCTCGCCCGCTACGACCTCACGGCCGCGCGCGCGTGGTCGCGCGACTCACTCGTCGGCCGCGAGCCGAACATGTGGCGCTACCGCGAGATGCTGCCCCTCCTGCCCGGTGACCAGCCGGTCACGCTCGGGGAAGGGTTCACGCCCTTGTTCCATGCGCGGCGCCTGGGTGCGACGCTCGGGCTCGATCGGCTGTACATCAAGGACGAGTCGCTCAATCCGACCAACTCCTTCAAGGCCCGTGGGCAGTCGGCGGCCATCACGCGCGCGAAGGCACTGGGCGCCACGACGATTGCGCTCCCCACCGCGGGCAATGCGGGCAATGCCGCCGCAGCCTACTCCGCTGCCGCCGGACTCGAGTGCCAGGTCTTCATCCCGAAGGACGCCAAGCGCCCCTTCATCGACGAGTGCCGGCTCTACGGCGCAACCGTTACGCTGGTCGACGGCCTCATCACCGACGCCGGGAAGATGGCGGCCGAGAAGGGCAAGCCTCTCGGCTGGTACGACGTCTCGACGCTGAAGGAGCCGTACCGCGTGGAGGGCAAGAAGACGATGGGGTACGAGCTGGCCGAGCAGTTCGGATGGAGGCTGCCGGACTGGATCATCTATCCCACCGGCGGCGGCACGGGCCTGGTGGGCATGTGGAAGGCCTTCGCGGAGATGGAGGCCATCGGGTGGGTTGCGTCCGGCCACCGGCCGCGCATGGTCTCGGTCCAGGCCGCGGGCTGCGCGCCCATCGTCCGGGCGTTCGACCAGGGAACGGACAAGGCCGCGCCCTGGGAGAACGCGCACACGCGTGCGGATGGCCTCCGGGTTCCTCGCGCCATCGGCGACTTCCTCATCCTGCAGGCCGTCCGCGACAGCGGCGGCACGGCCGTCGCGGTCACCGACGAGCAGATGGTCCTGGACATGCTCGAGATCGGCCGCCACGAGGGCGTCAGCGCGGCCCCCGAGGGCGGCGCCGCCCTCTCCGCCATCCGCCGCCTGGCCGCCGACGGCCGCATCCAGCGCGAAGACTCCGTGGTGCTCTTCAACACCGGCGGCGCGCTGAAGTACCTCGACGTGCTTGCACGGTAGGTACAAAGCACGAGAGGTTCTCAGCACGGAGGGTTCAAAAGCACGAGGGGTTCAAAGCACGGAGGTTCAAAGCACGGGGTTCGGAGCACGAACGTTCGCGAACGCCCGTGCCTCGAACCTTCGTGCCCTGAACCTTCGTGTCTCGAACCTCCGTGCCTTGAACCCCTCGTGCCCTACTCCCCGAACGAGATGCCGATCGCTCGCGCCGTCGTGAGCAGGTCGTAGTCCAGCGGCACGGTCCGCGTGCGGCCGACGACGTCGGCCAGCGGCACGGGCACCATGTCGGGTGGATGGTTCGCCACCATCTTGCCGTAAACGCCGCGCCGCAGCAGTTCCACCGCCTTGCCGCCGAGGCGCGTCGCGAGCACCCGGTCGAAGGCCGTGGGGGCGCCGCCGCGCTGCAGGTGGCCGAGCACCACGTAGCGCGCCTCCTTCTCCGTCATGTCTTCGAGGGCCGCGGCCACTTGCGCACCGATGCCGCCCAGCCGCTCGACGTGCCCGGCATGGGCGGCCTCCAGGACAACCGCGGAGCCGCCCACCGGCTTGGCTCCCTCCGCCACGACAACGATGCTGAACTTCGCCCCGAGCGTCTCGCGCTGTCGCACGTGCTCGGCGACCCGTTCCAGCCTGTAGGGAATCTCAGGCATCAGGATGACGTCGGCGCCGCCCGCAACACCCGCGTGGAGCGCGATCCACCCCGCATAACGGCCCATCACCTCCACCACCATCACGCGCTTGTGGGCTTCGGCGGTGGAGTGGAGGCGGTCGATGGCATCTGCAGCGAACGACACCGCCGTGTCGAAGCCGAAGCACGTGGTCGTCCCGACGATGTCGTTGTCGATGGTCTTGGGAACACCGACGATGGGGATGCCCTTGAGGAAGAACTGGTGGGCGATGGCGAGCGTGCCGTCCCCGCCGATGGCAACCAGCGCGTCGAGCCCCATCTTGTGGAACGTCTCGACCACGCGATCCGAGTAGTCCACCTTGCCCTCAGGGGTGTCGGCGGGATATTCGAACGGGTTGCCGCGATTGGTGGTGCCGAGGATGGTTCCGCCGAGCCGGAGGATGCCGGTGACGTCCGCGGGTGTCAGGGGCCGGGTGCGGGAGGGGTCGAGCAGGCCGTCGAAACTGTCCTCGAGTCCGATCACCTCGATGTTGGCATTGCAGGCTGCCTTCACGACCGCCCGGATCACCGCGTTGAGCCCGGGAGCGTCGCCGCCGCCAGTCAGCACTCCAATCTTCTTCACAGACATGTGTCCCGACTATAGCATCGCGAAGTAAATGGCTGAGCTTGGGTGATGCGACCTTCTTCCGGGGAGCGTGGTATACTCAGCGCCGGTTTTTCACCCGTGGGGCCTCCCAGCCCCCCCGGACGCGAAATCCCAAGCCTCTCCCCTATCGCTGAAAGGACGTTTGCGATGCTCGTGTGGGCAGATAGACAGAGGGCTTGGCGATCGGGGCTGGCGGCCGTTCTCATCACGATCGTCCTTCACCCGGCCGCCCAGGCCCTCCCTGCGGCCCCGACGCTCTATGCGCCGGCCGTCGCGGGGCAGCAGGTCACGCTCTCCTGGTCGGCGGTACCCGGCGCGCTCGGCTACCGGCTGGCCATCGGCATCGCCCCGGGCGTGGAAAACTACGCCGAGGTGATCGGTCCCATCACCACCCTCACGTTCACCTCGCCGTTTGTCGGGACCGCATACGTCCGCGTCCAGGCCATTGACGCGACCGGCACCAGTGTTCCCTCGAACGAGGTCACCCTCACCGTCGGAGGCGGGGCGCAAGCGGTTCCGGCTCCGCCGTCCAACCTGCAGGCCGACGTCGTCGGCACCACGGTGAACTTCACGTGGCGCGCGGGTCTGGGGGGCGGCCTTCCCCTGGGTGTGGTTCTGGAGGCCGGTACCTACCCCGGCGGCGCAAACCTGGGCGCGGTTCCCCTGCCGATCTCGACCAGCGTCAGCATCCCCGGCGTGCCGCCGGGCACCTATTTCGTGCGCGTCTACGCCGCCAACGCGGCCGGGCGAAGCCTTCCCTCGAACGAGGTGCAGGTGGACATGACGCCGGGTGGCGGGTGCAGCGCGCCCGCCGCGTCGTCGTTGACCGCCTCGGTGAGCGGCAGCACGGTTTCGTTCTCCTGGACGCCGGTCGCCGGCGTGTCGGGATACCGACTCGAAGTGACCAATACCCCGGGCGGCCCGACACTCGTCTCCAACACCTTCGGCGCCGGCACGACCTCGGTCACGTACCCGGGCGCCCCGGCGGGCACCTACTACGCTCGTATCGTCACGGGTGCGTCCTGCGGCGCCCAGACGACGTCGGAGACGATCGCCCTGACGGTCGAGGCGCCGCCGCCGGGTAGCGGGCCGCGTACGCCAAACCCGCCGCCGGGCCAGCGCCTGCCGCTGCCGGACATGTCGGACGTGGTGGACGCCGTGGCGCGGGCGTATCCGGGCGACTTCCGCAACTCGTGCACGAACGCCACGTGGCTGTTCCGACTGGTGCAGGAGCTGCGCCGCTACGACACGCGGTGGGGCCTCAACTGGAAGCGCGGCCGCGTGAACGACATGTCGTTCGATGTCGTGGACTACAACTTCAGCTCGGACCCGGACGAGGGCACGACGAACGTCTACATCATCGACGTGATCGGCGGGCACTGCGGGCCCAGCCCGAGCCCGGCCTGGATCGACCAGACCGAGGAAACGGCGCGGCAGGGCACGATCGGCCGCTGGACGCTGCAGCCCTACGTCGCGGCGGGCGGACAGCCTTAGGGAAGTGAAAAGGCAAAAGGCAGAAGGCAAAAGGCAGAAGTGAGAAGGCAGAAGAGGGCTGAACGGTCGGTGAAGACCTCGTGCACAACTCGGGCGGTCGGGCCCGACAGGGAAAGGAAACAAGGATGAAGGTGTTGAGACTACCCCCCAGCCGCATTGCGGGTCTCGCGGCGTTGCTCGTTGGTCTCGTTGTCGGCAGTGGCGCGCTGCTCAGGGCGCAGGGCGGCGGGCCGGTGCTGACCGCCAATCCTCCGCTCGGGCCGAACGTGTCGTTCACCTGGACGGCCGTGCCTGGAGCCACCAGCTACATCCTGCACGCGGGCGCCGCTCCGGGGCAGTACATCGTGTCGTTCAACGTCGGCAACACGACGACTTTTGGCACGGAAGCGCCGGCGGTTGGCACCTACTTCGTGCAGGTCGAAGCGGTGACGCCGACCGGCAACCTGCGCTCCAACGAGGTGCCGATCCAGGTGGTGTCGATGTTCGTGCCGCCGACGGCGCCCACGGACCTGCAGGCCTACCTGAACGGCCGTCACGTGACCTTCACATGGGAGCCCGGAGATGGCGGTGGTGCTCCCACGGCGTTCTACCTGCGAGTCGGCTCGACGCCCGGAGGGGCCGACATCGGCACCTTCCCGATGGGTGGTGCCAATCAGGTCAACGTCCCGAACGTGGCGCCGGGCACCTATTTCGTCCGCGCGCTCGCCTACAACCTCGGCGGCTTCAGCCCGGAGTCCAACGAGGCAGCGTTCACGATGACGGCTGAGGGCGTGTGCACGCCGCCGCCGGCGCAAACGTTCACGCCGCGGGTATTCGGCAACTTCGTGCAGCTCACCTGGCCCGGCATCGCCGGCGCCGCGGGCTACCGACTCGACGTGGCCTACACCCCGGGCGGCGCGCCCGCCGTGCAGCAGGGCTTCGGCCCGGCCACGACTCGCTTCTCCGTGTCCCGCGTCGCCAACGGCGTGTACTACGGCCGCCTCACGTCCGTCTTCACATGCGGTTCCGAGAGCGCGGGGCCGGAAGTTCCCGTCACGGTGGACGGCGCCCCGCCACCCGGGCCGCGGACGCCCAACCCGGCGCCGGGCACGCTGCTGCCCCTGCCCAACATGTCCGGTGTGGTGCGGCAGCTGGCTGCCGAACGGCCGGACCTCCTGCGCGATTCCTGCCGCGAGCACGGCGGCAACAACCGCTTCCTGTTCGAGCTCGTGCGGCGACTGCGCCAGGTCGACAACCGGTGGGGCCTGAACTGGAAGCGCGGCATCTTCAATGACATGTCGCAGGACATCGTGGACTACAACGCGTCGGACCAGTCCGACGAGGGCGCGCAAAGCCCTGCCATCTACATCGTGGACGTGATTGGTGGGCACTGCGGCCCCAATCCCGGCCCGAACTGGGAGGACGTGACGCGGCTCACCGCCGAGCGCGGAGCCGTCGGCATCTGGACGCTGCTGCCCTACCTCGACGCCGGCATGCCGCTCGACACGCCCCAGCAGTAAGTCCCACTGACGAAGGGGCCGCCTCTGGTGGCCCCTTCGTTCCTCCTGCCGCGGTTTGCTAAGATCGGGAATCCCCTTCCCGAATCGCACAAGACCTTCACTGCCTCCTTGTCATGCACTCCCGTCTGCTCCTGCTGCTCCTGATAGCCGCGGCGATTTCGGCGCGCCCTACGGCCCAGGCTCCGTCCACCCCCGTCTCCGACCTGGCGGATTCGTCCGCGGTCGTTGCGCTCGGGCGCGTTTCGTCCGTGGCGGCGCAGGCCGATGCCGGCAGCATCTACACCTACGTCACCCTCGACGTCACGGAGGTCCTGAAGGGCCAGCTCTCCGAGCGTCGGGTCATGGTGAAGCAGCTTGGCGGGACCTTGCCGGACCTGGGCCTTTACATCTCGGATCAGGCGACGTTCACGCCCGGTGAAGAGGTGCTCGTCTTCCTCGCGGTCCGCCCGCGTGATGGCACCCTCTACACGGCGGGACTGTCACGCGGGAAGTGGCAGGTGCTGCCCGACATGCAGACGGGTGGACGGACGGCTGTGAACGGCGACCAGCGGGTGCCGATCGACGACACCCTTCGCACGGCGGTGGCCGCGTCGCGCGTTCACGCCGACGCGTTCGTCGCCGCGCCGCCCGAATTCGATGGGCTCGCGGCGCCGTCGTTCACGTACATCCCGGCGAGCGAGGGAGGCCCTGCGCGCTGGCACCAGGCCGACGAGGGGTTTCACATCCCCGTGGACTTTCAGACCATCCCTGGTGGGCTGCCAGGCGGCGGCAGCAATCAGCTCGATGCCGCGCTGGGGGCGTGGAACGGCGTCGGCACGCGCCTGCAACTCGACCGCGCGCAGACCGGGTCGCCCAACTGCCCGGCCCAGACGTTCACGGGCAATGGGCGCATCGGCCTCTACTGGAACGATCCGTGTAACGAGATCAGCGACAGCGACGCGACGGTCTTCGGTGTGGGGGGCGGCTTCTTCACGCCTGGTCTCCAGAAGACGATCAACGGCGTCACGTTCAACGCGTTCATCCAGGGGTTGGCCATTCTAAACAACACCGGGCCGCACCTGCAGGGGCAGGAGACATGCTTCCGGGATGCCCTCACCCACGTGCTCGGCCACGCCGTCGGGCTGGGACATTCGCAGGACTCCGGCGCCCTCATGCGCCAGACGCTTCGGAACGACTGCACCGGGCTCGCCACCGACGACATCAACGGCCTGCGGTCCATCTACCCCGCCACGGCCAGCGGCGGCAGCCCGCCCAGTGCCCCGACGGCCCTCACCAACAGCGTGGCGCTCGACACGGTGTCGCTCTCGTGGACGCCGGCCACGACGGGCGGTCCCGCGGACAGCTACATCCTCGAAGCCGGCAGCGGCCCGGGGCTGGCCAACATCGCCACGTTCGTCCTGAACAGCCCGAACACGTCCACGGTCGTCAACGCGGTGCCTCCAGGCATCTACCACGTCCGCGTACGCGCGCGTAACGTACTCGGCACCTCCGGCCCATCACCTGACACCGTCGTCACGGTGGGCCCCTGCGAAGCGCCGGGCGCCCCCACGAACATGGGCTACACCACCGCGGACAACCTCGTGACCATCACGTGGTCCGCTCCGGCGACCGGCGTCACGCAGGGCTACCTGCTGTCCGCCGGCTTTGCCCCGGGTGACTCCAGCGCCCTCGTGATGCCTCTCGGCCCCACGCCCGCCTTCCAGGGCGTCGCCCCCTTCGGCACCTATTTCGTCCGCATCGCGGCGCGAAATTCGTGCACCGTGGGCCCCAACAGCAGTCCCGACCTGCAGGTGACCGTGGCTCCGTGCACCGGCGTGCCGGCCGCGCCGACAGGCCTCACCCACACGCGGAGCGGCAGCCTCGTGACGCTCACATGGAATGCCCCGGCGGCCCCAAACCTGCCGTCGCGCTACGTCATCGTCGTCGGCTCGGCACCCGGCCTGGGAAACCTCCTAGCTGTTCGCACGACCAGCAACGCCACGTCGTTCCAGGCGACGGCGCCGCCGGGCACCTACTACGTGCGGGTCCTTGCTGAGAACAACTGCGGCCAGAGCGCCACGGCGTCGAACGAGGAAGTGGTCAGCGTGCCGTAGCAGGGGCCTGGGGCTTGGGACTTGGGTCTTGGGACTTGGGGCTTGGGACTTGGGGCTTGGGACTTGGGACTTGAGTCTTGGGGGCGCGCCGTCGTGGGGCGGCCTGGACGGCCGGCGACAAGCCCTGCGGAAAGCCCGCGTCTCGAGGGCCGAAAAGCCACGCGGAGGCGGGGGTCGCGCGTGGGGTTGGGGGCCCCCCACGCCTTGCAGAGTCGACGCGCCGCAGCGTGGTTTTTCCGGGCTTGGAGCCGGGCTTGTGGACGGCCGTCCAGGCCGACCCACATCCCGGCCTCATAGCTCGCAGTAAAATGATGCGGATGACGAAAGGGCTCGTCCTGCTCGCGTGGTGCGCCCTGGCCGCGGCCGCGGTGATGGCTCAGCAGTCTGCAGAAGGCACGCCGCAGGTCGCGCCCCCGACGTTCAACCGTGACGTCGCCCCCATCGTCCACAAGCACTGCACGGCGTGCCACCGGCCCGGGCAATCCGCGCCGATGTCGCTGCTCACCTTCGAAGAGGCCCGGCCATGGGCACGCGCCATCCTGCGACAGGTGACGGCGCGGACCATGCCGCCATGGGGCGCGGACCCGTCCATCGGCCACTTCGCCAACGACACCAGCCTCACGCGTGACGAGATCGAAACGATCACGCGGTGGGTGAATGGCGGCGCGCCGAAGGGCGACACGCCTCCACCGGTCCCTCCGGTCAATACCGACGAGTGGAAGATCGGCACGCCGGATCTCATCGTGCAGATGAACCGGCCGTTCCCCGTTCCGGCCACGGGCCTCGTGGAGTACCAGTTCTTCCAGATCCCGACACACCTCAAAGAGGACAAGTGGATCCAGGCCATCGAGGTGCGTCCAGGCGATCCGCGCGTCGTCCACCACCTGCGCGTCTTCGCGCAGCCGCCAGGGCCCGACACGCGGAACACGCCGAAACCGGGTGAGGTCTTCTGCCTGGACGAGGTGTGCGGCAACCTCGAGCC
>CAZLBU010000057.1:0-5552 GCA_964557815.1 uncultured Bifidobacteriaceae bacterium
CAACCAGAAGCCGTACCGGCGGCTGATGATGGAGACCTTCGGCGCCCGGTGTATCCCCAGCCCGTCGATGGAGACCAACTACGGGCGGTCAGTCCTCGCTCACGCGCCGGACAGCCCCGGCAGCCTCGGCATCGCCATCTCGGAAGCGGTCGAAGTCGCGGCGACGCACGACGACACGAAGTACGCGCTCGGCTCCGTGCTGAACCACGTGCTGCTCCACCAGACGGTGATCGGCGAGGAGGCCATCGCCCAGCTCGAGATGGCCGACGACTATCCCGACATCGTCGTCGGCTGCACGGGCGGTGGTTCCAACTTCGCAGGGATCGCCTTCCCCTTCATCGGCGCCCAGCTGCGCGGCGGGAAGAAGGTGCGCGTCATCGCGGTGGAGCCGGCGGCCTGCCCGAGCCTCACGCGGGGGCTCTATCGCTACGACTTCGGCGACACCGGCAAGATGACGCCGCTCGTGAAGATGCACACGCTCGGCTCGGCGTTCGTGCCGCCGGGGTTCCACGCAGGCGGCCTCCGGTATCACGGCATGGCGCCGCTCGTCTCGCACGCGAAGGAGCTCGGGCTCATCGAGGCGCGCGCGGAACACCAGACGCAGTGCTTCGAGGCCGGCGTCCTCTTCGCGCGAGCCGAGGGCATCGTCCCGGCGCCCGAGGCGAACCACGCCGTCAAGGGCGCCATCGACGAGGCGGTCACGTGCCGCGAGGAGGGGACGTCGAAGGCGATCCTCTTCAACCTGTGCGGGCACGGGCACTTCGACATGGCGGCGTACCAGGACTACTTCGCCGGGCGGCTCGAGGATCGGGACTACGACGAGGGCGAGCTGGCGCTGGCCCTGGCGGGGCTGCCCTCCGTCCCGGCCGGGCACTGACTCCTCTGTGTTTCAGGCGAGCGCGTCGCCCTCGGGCGCCACGCGCACTGGACAGCTGCCCCTTGCGGTGCCGGTCTCCGGCGCGCGCCAGGGTATGGTAGTATGGCATCGGTATGGTGAAGGTCACGTTCTCGCTCGACGAAGAGACGGTCGAGCAGATCCGTCGTGCCGCGAGCCGCCTCGGCAAGGCCCAGAGTCACATCGTCCGCGAGGCGGTCGCCGACTACGCCACGAGGGTGCATCGATTGAGCGAGCGCGAGCGCCAGAAACTGCTGGGCGTGCTCGAGGAGCTCGGCAGGGCCGCGCCGACGCGCAGCGCCCGGGCCGTGGACGAGGAACTCGGCGCCATCCGAACCGCACGGCGGCAGGGTGGCCGGCGGTCCGCGTGATCGTTCACATCGACACGTCGGCCCTGGTCGATGCCCTGACCGGCCCGAGGCGCTCGCTACCGACGCTGACGACGCTCGTCGAACAGGGACATCCGATCGCGATCTCGAGCCTGGTCTTCTTCGAGTGGAAGCGTGGTGCCCGGGCGCGAGCCGAACTGGCGGCGCAGGAAGCCTTGCTGCCGACCGAATCGGTCGTGGCCTTCGACGGCGCGGCCGCGGCGCTTGCGGCCGACCTCTACCGGCGCCTGTCCCGCCCGCGCGGCCGGGAGATCGACATCGCCATCGCGGCCGCCGCCATGCACCGGGGCGCCATGCTCTGGACGCTCAACCGCGGCGATTTCGAGGACATCCCGGGACTGCGACTCGCCTGACGCTGCCGTCCGTCGGTCTGGCCCCGCCGTATAATCCGTTTCCGGGCACACGACCGGACGGCTGGCCGTGGAGAGCCACGGCGTTCGCGTGAGGGGAGGGGTTCATGAGGTGGACACGTCGCGACTTCGTCAAGGCATCGGCGCTCGCCGTCCCGGCCGCTGTGGGCGCGCAGCAGGGCTCGACGCCCCGCACGCCGTCCGCTCCGCCGCCGGCGCCGGCGGTGTTCACGCCGCTCCGGCGCAACGTCGGCGTCTTCCACCAGCGCGGCGGCACGATCGGCTGGCTCGTCAATCGCGACGGCCTGCTCGTCGTCGACAGCCAGTTCGCCGACACGGCGCCGAGCCTGCTGAGCGGCCTCAAGGAGCGCAGCCCGCGCGCCATCGACGTGCTCATCAACACCCATCACCACCCCGATCACACGGGGGGCAACGGCGTGCTCAGGCCCGCGGCGAAGCAGATCGTGGCGCACGTGCGGTCGAAGGAGAACCAGGTGGTGCAGGGCGAGCGCATGAAGGCCACGCCCACGCTGCCGGATGTGACCTTCACCGACACGTGGAGCGTCATGCTGGGCGACGAGACGGTCCGGGCCCGGCACTGGGGACCGGCGCACACGGGCGGCGACGCCTCCATCCACTTCGAGCAGGCCAACGTCGTCCATCTCGGCGACCTGCTGAACAATCGCGGCTATCCCAACGTGGACGCACCGGCCGGTGCCTCGGTGCACGGGTGGATCAAGGTCCTCGAGCAGATGGCGGCGCACTACCCGGCCGACGCGCTCTACGTCTACGGCCACGCGGAGGCGGGGCACCCCTTCATCGGCACGCGCGCGGACCTGCACTACCAGCGCGATTACTTCACGGCCGTCATCGATCACGCAGGCCGTGCGCGCAAGGAAGGCCGCGCCCGCGAGGCGCTGGCGAAGGTGGAGGTGCTGCCCGGCTTCGAGCACTTCGGCGGCCAGAAGCCGCGCCTCGGGCTGGCGCTGACCATCGCCTACGACGAGCTGGCGAAGACAGGTTGATGAAGCCGACCGATCTCCGAGGGATCCTCGAGTACATCCCCCGCTACCGGGAGCGGATCTTCGTGCTCTCGGCCGACGGCGCCATCGTCACCGACGAGAACTTCGCGAACATCCTGCTCGATGTCGCGGTGCTGCGCTCGCTCAACATCCGCGTGGTGCTCGTCCACGGCGCGGCCGCGCAGATCGAGCGGATGGGAGCGGAGCGCGGCGTCGTGCCGAGCGACCTGGCCGGCACGGGCGTCACCGACGCCGTCACGCTCGAGCTGGCGCTCACCGCCGCGAATCGCCTCACCCACGAGATCCTGGAAGGGCTCTCCGCCGCCGATCTACGTGCCGCGACCACCAACGCCGTCATCGCGCACCCCGCGGGGATCATCCAGGGGGTGGATCAGCAGTTCACCGGACGGGTGGAGCGCGTGGACGTGGAGCTGCTCCAGGCCCTGCTGGCGCAGGGCATCATCCCAATCGTGCCGCCGCTCGGCTTCGACGGCGACGGCCGGACCTACCGGGTGAACTCCGATGCGGCGGCCGCGGCGGTGGCGAGGGCGCTCAAGGCCATCAAGCTCGTCTACATCACCACGCACCACGGCCTCATCGTGGACGGCGAGCTGGTGCGCCACCTGAGCGTCGGCGACCTGGAGGGGTTGCTGCAGAAACACCGCGCGGGGTTCCTGCCCGCCAGCGTGTCGAAGGCGCAGCACGCCGCGGCCGCCTGCCGCGCCGGCGTCGAGCGCGTGCACGTCATCAGCGGTCGCGAGGACGATGGGCTGCTGGCCGAGGTGTTCTCGAACGAAGGCATCGGCACGATGGTGCACGCCGACCAGTACCAGCAGATTCGGCCCGCGCGGAAGAAGGACCTGCACGCCATCCAGGTGCTGATCCGGCCCGGGGTCGAGGCCGGCGAGCTGATGTACCGGAGCCGCGCCAGCCTCGAGAAGACGCTGGGGGACTTCTACATCTTCGAGATCGACGGCAACCCGGTCGCCTGCGCGGCGCTCCACGTGGATCCCGACCAGCGGTCGGGGGAGCTGGCGTGCCTCTACGTGAACCCCGCACACGAGCACCAGGGAATCGGCCGCAAGCTGGTGCAGTTCGTCGAGAGCCGGGCGCGGGACCTCGGCCTCACGCGGATCTACGCGCTCTCCACGCAGGCGTTCACCTACTTCCAGTCGAAGGGCGGATTCGTCGAGGGGACACCCGACGACCTGCCACCGGCGCGCCGCGAGAAGTACGAAAAGAGCGGCCGGAAGTCGAAGGTGCTGGTCAAGCGCCTGGCCTAGTCCAGGCTACTGCTCCGGGAGCATCTTCCCGGGGTTCATCAGGCCGTACGGGTCCAGCGCCTGCTTGATGGCGCGCATCACGCTCAGCGCCTCGCCGTGCTCGGCGGGCAGGTACTTCATCTTCCCCAGGCCGACGCCGTGCTCGCCCGAGCAGGTGCCGCCCATGCGGAGTGCGCGCTCGACGAGGCGCTGACTGAAGGCGCCGACGCGTGCGACTTCGTCCGCGTCCTCGGGATCCAGCATGAGGATCAGGTGGAAGTTGCCGTCGCCAGCGTGGCCTACCAGCGGCGCCGTGATGGCCGAGGCGCGGGCATCGGCCTGCGTCTCAAGGATGCAGGGCGCAAGTTGCGAGATGGGAACGCAGACGTCCGTGGTCATGGCGCGGGCGCCCGGTCGCGAGGCGACCGTCGCGTAATAGGCGTCGTGGCGCGCCTGCCAGAGGCGGGCGCGATCCTCGGGCGTGCTCGCCCACTGGAAGCCGGTCGTCCCGTGCTCGCGTACGATCTCCTCCACCGCGCGCGCCTGGTCGTCCACCACGCTCTGGCTGGTGCCGTGGAACTCGAAGAAGAGCGTGGGCGCCTCGGGGTAGCCGGTCTTCGAGAAGCGGTTGACGAAGGCGAGCTGCGTCTCGTCGATGATCTCCATCCGTGCGACAGGGATGCCCAACTGGATGACCTCGATCACGGCCTGCGCGGCGTCGGCCATGGACGGGAACGGGCAGACAGCCGCGGCCACGGCCTCGGGCCGGCCGAAGAGGCGCAGCGTGACCTCGGTGATGACGCCGAGCGTGCCCTCCGAGCCGACGAACACGCGGGTGAGGTCGTAGCCGGACGAAGACTTCCGCGCGCGGCCGCCCGTGTGGATCACGCGGCCGTCGGCCAGCACCACCGTCAACCCCAGCACGTTGTCGCGCATCGTCCCGTAGCGGACGGCGGTGGTGCCCGAGGCGCGCGTGGCAGCCATGCCACCGATAGTGGCGTCGGCGCCGGGGTCGATCGGGAACATCAGGCCCGTGTTCTTCAGGTGAGCGTCCAGGGTCTTGCGCGTGATGCCGGCCTCGACGGTGACGTCGAGGTCGTCGGGGCCGAGGCGAAGAACGCGGGTCATGCGCGTGAGGTCGATGGACACGCCGCCGCGGATGGCGTTCACGTGGCCCTCCATCGAGCTCCCCATGCCGAAGGGGATCATCGGCACGCGATGCTCGGCGCACGCGCGCACGACGGCGGCGACCTCCTCGGTGGACAGGGGAAAGACGACTGCGTCCGGCCTGGCCGGGGCGTGCCAGGACTCGGCGTGGCTGTGGTGATCGCGGACCGCGTCGCTGGTGGACACGCGGTCCCCGACGAGGCTTCTGAGCTCGTTGACGATTGTCACAGGGACAGTCCCCGTAAAATGGTGGCAGTTTCTGCGATGCGTGCGAGGTAATCGTGCCAGACCCAGCTTTCTCCAACAAGACCGTTGCGTTTCTCCGGAAGCTGAAGAAGAACAACGACCGGGCGTGGTTCCATGCCCACCGGGACGAGTACGAGCGGCACCTCCGCGCTCCCATGCTCGCGATCGTCGGTCGCCTGGCGGCGGACTTCCGGGCGTTCGCGCCGGAGCTGGTCGCCGAC
>CAZLBU010000057.1:5562-12033 GCA_964557815.1 uncultured Bifidobacteriaceae bacterium
CCCGAAGGTCTCGCTCTTCCGACCGTGGCGCGACACCCGGTTCAGCGAAGACAAGGCCCCGCTCAAGACCAACATCGCGGCGGTGTTCCCCAACCGCACGCTGGGACGCATGAATGGCGCCGGGCTCTACTTCGAGGTCGCCACGACCTGGGTGTGGATCGGCGGGGGCATCTACGAGCCCGACTCCGGCCAGCTGCACGCCATCCGCGAGCACATTGCCGCCAACCAGGCGCGGTTCGAAGGCCTGCTGAAGGCGAGCGCGCTCCGGAAGCTCGGAGGCCTGAAGGGCGACACGCTGACCCGGGTCCCCCGGGGCTGGGCGAAGGATCATCCCGCGGCGCGCTACCTGGTCCACAAGCAGTTCCTCGGCTTCCGGGAGGAACCGGCCGCCTTCGCCGCGCGGCCCGACTTCTACCGGCAGCTCCTGGCCACGATGAAGGCGCTGGCGCCGCTGGTGGCCTTCCTGAACGAGCCGCTCCTGGCGGCCTTGAACATGGACCGGCGCGCCCATATCCTCCACGAATGACGCGCCGCACCCTCGTGGCCGCGCTGATCTCCGCCGCGCTTCCGCGCACGGCCGGGGGGCAGCCTCGCTACGTGGACGGTGTCTTCGTGCATCCGGGCACCGAGCCCATCGAGCTGCTGGCCTTCGCGGACCGCCTCTCCACCGGCCAGCTGCGGCTCTCCACCGGCTCCTTCGAGGACGTTCCCGCGGTCGAGCGCGTGAACCGCGTGCTCTGCAGCCTGCCCAACTGGAGGCCCGTGCTGGTCTGGGCCTCTACGAAGGATATCTTCCGGAACGAGTACGCCGAGCGGCGGCAGCTCGCCTTCGCCGTGCGGCACATCAACATCTACGCCCTCGAGCTGCGCATCGCCGACATCGAATCCCTCGAAGGCGCAGCCCGCGTGGTCCGGGATGTGGGCGGCACGGATGGCAACCCCGCCTTTGTCTTCGTCACCATGGAGACGAGCGGCGGCGGTGTGAGGCGAGAGTACGTGATCCAGCTCGCGCCGCCGCGATAGCCGCGGGTTGGCGTTGGCCTCGCACGGCTCACAGCACGCGCAGCGTCACCGGCGAGTCGCGATCCAGAACAGCACGGCGCCCGCCACCAGCGCGGCGGCCCCTGCGGCCAGCTGCTGGGGGGTGGCACCGAAGAGAATCCCGAACGAGATCACCGACGCCAGCAGCGGCACGACCGGTCCCCCGGGGATCAGGAACAGCGCGGGCCCCATCTCCCCGCCAGGCTGCCGCCGCCGCAGCACCAGCGTCGCCAGGCAGACCGCCAAGTACATCACGAGGCGCGCGACGGCACTCACCGCCGCCAGGAACACGAAGGAGCCCGACAGCGCCAGGGCCAGCGCCACGCCCGCCGTGAACACGATGGCGTTCGACGGGGTGCGGTACGTGGGGTGCACGCGCGCGAACCACGGCGGCAGGTCGCCATTCTCCGCAAGGGCGAAGATGGTCCGCGACCCGTTCAGGATCTGGCCCATGTTGTTCCCGGCCATCGACACCGACGAGCCCGCCGAGATCATCAGCGCGCCGGCCACCCCCATGAAGATTGCCGCGCCGTCGGCCAGCGGCGTGCGCGACTCGGCAATCGCCGGCAGCACGCCCGTCGCGACGACGGAGGTGAGCGTCATGATGACGGTCACGGTGATCATCGTCATGACGAACGCGAACGGCACGTCACGCTTCGGGTTGGAGGCCTCCCCCGCCAGCACGCCCGTCACCTCGTAGCCGCCGTAGGCGAAGATCAGCAGCAGCACGGCCGAGCCCACCTGGTCCCGCGTGACGGCAGGCATCGAGGCCCAGCGCACCGGGTCCACGTACCAGATGCCGACCAGGATGAAGAGCGTCAGCGGCAGCAGCTTGCCGATGGTCAGCGCGTTGACCACCCAGGACGACTGCCTGACGCCCACGATGTTGATCCAGGTGAGGACCAGCGTGACCACCGTCACGAGGGCCATCCGGGGCGCGCCGCTTGCCAGCACCGGCCAGTAGAACGCCAGCGCCAACGACAGGCCATTGGCCACGGAGGCCTGGCTGGCCACGCGCGTGAACCACATCATCCAGCCCACTTCGAAGCCGACGAACCGCCCGAACGCCTCGCGCGCCGGCAGGTAAGGCCCGCCCGTCTTCTCGAAGCGGCTGCCGACCTCCGCGAAGCAGAGCGCGATGCTGAGCGAGGCAAGGCCGACCGCCGCGAATGTGGCCGGCCCCCATGCCCCTACCAGGCGGGCCACGTCGGCGGGCAGCAGGAAGATGGCGCTGCCGATGACCTGATTGATGCCGATGGCGGTGAGGTCCCACCGCCCGAGCGCGCGCCGCAGTTCAACCACGAGGTGATCCCCTGGGATGGGTGAAGGCGCCGGTCACCGGGCGATCCATCCGGCGTACAGCTCCGGCCGGCGATGCCGGAGGAAGAGGCGGCGGGCGTGCGAACGCGCCGGCGCCGAGAGATCGAGCGTGGCATGGAGGATGTGATCCGCGCCCACGGGCGCGCGTGTGACGACCACGCCGTCGGGATCGCACACGAATGACTCGCCGGCGAAATCGACGCAGTCCTCGCGCCCGACCCGGTTGCAGAGGGCCACGAAATAGCCGTTCTGGAGGGCGGCCACGCGCATCTCGCCCTCGTAGAGGCCCTCTGGCCACTCGCCCGTGGTGCCGGCCTGCGGGACGAACACGACGTCCGCCCCGTTCAGCGCCAGCGCCCGCATGTACTCCGGGAAGTGACGGTCGTAGCAGATGGCCACCCCGATGCGCCCGGCACGCGTCTGGTAGACGGGCGCGCCCTTGTCGCCGGGCGCGTAGTACCCCTGCTCGTGGAAGCAGGGGTAGTCGGTGATGTGCACCATGCGCGTGACGCCGAGCAACGATCCGTCGGCGTCGATCACCGGCGAGCTGTCGAAGGTGCGGTCGCCGTCGCGCTCGAACAGGTTCAACACGACGACGACGCCAAGGCCGCGTGCCTTCTCCCGGAAGGCGGTGACGATGGGCCCGTCGATCGGCTCGGCCAGGGCCGAGACGTCGCCGCCTGCCGGCCGCTGTGGGTGAAACCACTCGAAAGCGAGCTCGGCGAAACCCACCACCTCGGCGCCGGCCCGTGCGGCAGACTCGAGCGCGGCGAGCCCCCGCGCGATATTGGCAGCCTTGTCGCGCGTGGCGTGCTGCTGGACGAGGGCGATGCGCATTGGGGGGATAGTGTATGACGGAAGGTTGGTGCAGGGGTGCAGGGGTGCAGGGGTGCAGGGGTGCAGGGGTGCAAGGGTGCAAGGGTGCAGGTATGATGCAGTGGCCTGGAGGCGTGAACGTGACTCGAATCCTACGAGCATCCATTGTGGCCGCGACGCTCGCGGCCGCGGGGCTGGCGACACCCGGAGCCCAGAGCGGGCCCACGCCCTACAAGCTCGGCATGTTCCAGCAGGGCGACCGGGTCTTCGTCGGCATGGTCCTGAACGACGAGATGGTCATCGACCTCGGCCGGACCATCGCGGGGACACCCCCGACCCTCAAGGGGCTGATCGCGCAGTGGAGCCAGCCGACGGCGGACCGCTTCGCGTCGGTGGCCTCGGACTCGCTCGCGAACCCCCCGGCCTCGGCGATGAAGGTCTCGCAGCTGAAGGTGCTGCCGCCCATCACGGATCCGAAGGTGCTGCTCAGCACGGCCGTGAACTACCAGGAGCACGCGGTGGAGATGCGGAGCACGACCACCACCGCGGCCACCGCGGCGGCGGTGGATCCCAAGGTCGCGCAGGGCATCCCCGGCTACTGGGAGCGCCGGCCCGGCGACCCGCGACACAACCCGTACTTCTTCGTGAAGGCCAACACCGCCATCACGGGGCACAACGACCCCATCATCATCCCGCGCGGGCGCGACCGCATCGACTGGGAATGCGAGATGAACATCGTCATGGGCCGCACGGCGAAGCACGTCTCGCGCGACCAGGCCGCCGACTACATCTTCGGCTACACGCTGATGAACGACGTGTCGGATCGTGGCGGCCGCGCCGACGGCCGCCACGGCTCGGACTGGCAGCTCGGCAAGAGCCACGACACCTTCGCGCCGCTCGGCCCCTTCATCGTTCCGCGGCGGTTCGTGCCCAATCCGCAGACGCTGGCCGTGAAGTTCACGCTGAACGACACCGTGATGCAGGACTCGAACACGGACCGCATGACGCATACAGTGTTCGAGCTGGTGGAGTACGCGTCGAACATGATGACGCTCCATCCCGGCGATCTCATCTCGACGGGCAGCCCCGCGGGCGTCGGCACGGCACGCGCCACGCCGGTGTACTTCAAGCCCGGCGACCGCTCGACGTGCACGATCGAGTCAATCGGGACACTCAGGAATACCGTCCAGGCAGAGAAGTGAGGCAGAAGGCAAAAGGCGAAAGGCAGAAGGGAGAAGGTAGAAGGCAAAAGAGGCGGAAGGCCGAAGCCAGGAGAGGCGGGCTCAGGAAGCAGGACGCGAGGGTGGTGCTCGACCGGACGCGCCATGGCCGCTTCTGCTTCTGCCTTGTGCCTTCTGCCTTCTGCCTTCTGCCGTTCCGTCCGCTATGATCCCCTTATGCCTGCCACGACCCGGCTCGTCGGTATCATCCTCATGCTCCTCGGCATCGGCAGCTACGTGCTGACCGGCCGCACGAGCGTCACGGCCCTCATCCCGGCGTTCTTCGGGATTGCCTTCGTCGGCCTCGCCTACATCGCGCGCAACGAGGCGATGCGCAGGCACGCCATGCACGTCGCGGTCGCGGTCGGCCTGCTGGGGCTGCTCGGCGTCCTCGGGCGGGCGGTCCCGGCCATCGCCGCCGGGCAGATCACGCGGCCGGCAGTGCTCGCGCAGGTCGTCAC
The DNA here is from genome assembly GCA_964557815.1 of uncultured Bifidobacteriaceae bacterium. Taxonomy (GTDB): domain Bacteria; phylum Acidobacteriota; class Vicinamibacteria; order Vicinamibacterales; family UBA2999; genus VFZN01. The sequence continues at coordinate 10,421 of CAZLBU010000057.1, forward strand.
CGCGCTGGTGCTGGCCGCCTACGTGGCCACGGGCGTGCAGTCGTTCATGGCCGCCCGCCGCGCGCGCAGGGGATAGCGCCGGTCAACGGTCGCGCGGACCCGCCCGCTGCCGCGCCGGGTGCTGCCGGCTATCCCCGCAGCGTCTCCACCGGGTCCACCCGGCTCGCCTTGATCGCCGGCACGATCGTCGCCAGGACCGCGACGGCGAGCAGCACGGCCGGCACCGCGAGGAACGTCACCGGGTCGACGCCAGACACGCCGAACAGCAGGTTGGTGACCAGTCGCGCCGATGCCAGCGCCACCACCAGCCCCACCGCCACACCGACAACGGCCAGCGTCATCCCCTGCCGCACGATCATGCCGCGCACGTCGCGCCCCGCCGCGCCGAGCGCCATGCGGATCCCGATTTCACGCGAGCGCTGCCCGACGCTGTAGGCCATGACGCCGTAGAGCCCGATCGCCGCGAGCAGCAACGCGAGCGCGCCGAACACGGTGAGCAGCGAGGCGCCCATCCGCGGCGCCCACAGCGATGTCGAGACAACCGTCCGATAGGTATTCACGTTCAGCAGCGGCATCGTCGGCTCGACCGCCTGCAGCTCGCGGCGAACGGTGCCGAGCACCGCGTCCGGGTCACCTGCGGCGCGCACCTGCACGGTCACCTGCGAGGCGTAGTTCTGCTCGAGCGGCAGGTACATGTGTGCGGTGTCGTCCTCGCCGACGACGTTGTACTTGACGGTCTTCGCAATGCCGACAATCTCCCGTGCGGGAGGACGGTTGAAGATGTGCAGGCGTCGGCCGATGGGCTCTTCGTTCGCGAAGAACTGCCTGGCCATCGTCTCGTTGATGACGATGACGGGCGTGGAGCCGGCGCGGTCCCCCGCCGCGAACCCGCGCCCGCGCACGACGGGTATGCCGAGCGTCTCGAAGTAGCGCTCGCCGACCTCGTTCACCTGCACGAGCCGTCCGTTGCGCGGGTCCTTGATGTCCTGATCGTCGCGGAAGGTCGTGCGGGCAAAGCCGCCGTTGAGGAGCGGCACGGCCGTGGAGAGCGTCGCGGACTGCACGCCCGGCACTCCGGACAGGCGTTCCAGCGCGCGCCGGTAGAGGTCCCGCCCCCGCGGCTCGTCGAAGCCCTGCGTGCCCACGTTCATACCGAGGACGACGAGGCGGTCGGCGTCGAAGCCGAGGTCAATCCGCTGCGCATTCGACAAGCTCCGCAGGAACAACCCCGCGCTGACCAGCGCCACGAGCGAGAGCGCAATCTGGCCGGCGACCAGCAGGTGGCGCGGGGTGTACCATCGGGTCCCGCCCGGAAGCGTCGTGCGCTCCTTGAGCTCGGTCACCATTTCGGGCCGCGACGCCTGCACTGCCGGCGCCAGGCCGAACAGGATGCCCGTCGCCAGGGACACGAAGGCGGCGAAGGCGAGGATGCGCCCGTCGAATCCCAGGTCCACGGCGTTGGCCTGGAGGAACGGCGGGCGGTAGGCCCACAGCAGGGCGCGCGACCAGTACGCGACCAGCAGGCCGCCCACCCCGCCGGCGACGGCCAGCAGCAGGCTCTCGGTGAGCAGCTGGCGGATCAGCCGCCCGCGGCTGGCGCCCACCGACAGGCG
>CAZLBU010000058.1:0-514 GCA_964557815.1 uncultured Bifidobacteriaceae bacterium
TCTCCGGCTGGTGCAGCCAGTCCTGCTGCCGGCGGACGGAGTCTTCGAGGATCTCCCGGTAGACGCGTCGGACGAAGGCGGGATCGAGGCCGAGCCGTTCGCCGTACGAGGAGCGATGCTGGAGCAGCGCGGCCTCGCGTTCGTCATCGCGCACCGGGTTGTCACCGCCGGCCTTCACCTGGATGATGTCGCGCGCCAGCCGCGCGCGCTCTCCCAGCGCATTCAGGATGACCTTGTCGAGGTCGTCGAGCGATTGCCGCAGGTCCGCCAGGGTTCGTGTCGTCATCGCGATCCCCCAAAAAGAAAACCGCCGCCCCAGCCTCTCTGCTGGGGCGGCGGTGTGTGGTTCCGGGCTTGCTGGCGCCTCGGAGCTACACCGTCACCCTGCCGGTAAAGAAGAACCCGGTGAAGGAGCGAACGGTGACCCGACGCGTGGTGGTCACGACTTGAGCGCCTCGGCCAGCGATTCTCCCATATCCGCCGGGCTCTTGACTACCCGCACGCCGGCCGCGGT
>CAZLBU010000058.1:524-1012 GCA_964557815.1 uncultured Bifidobacteriaceae bacterium
CCCTTCCCGCCGGCGATGATGGCCCCCGCGTGGCCCATGCGCCGCCCCGGCGGCGCGGTCTGGCCCGCGATGAACGCCACGAGGGGCTTCGTGAAGTGGTCCTTGATCCAGGCGGCCGCCTCCTCCTCGGCTGACCCGCCGATCTCGCCAATCATGATCACGGCATCGGTCTCCGGGTCGTTCTGGAACAGCTGCAGCGCGTCGATGTGCGTGGTGCCGATGAGGGGGTCGCCGCCGATACCGATGCACGTGGACTGCCCCAGCCCGCGCCGCGTGAGCTGGTCGATGGCCTCGTAGGTGAGCGTGCCGCTCTTCGAGACGATACCGATCCGGCCTTCGCGACAGATGTTCGCGGGAATGATGCCCGCCTTGCCCTTGCCCGGCGAGATGATGCCCGGGCAGTTCGGGCCGATGAGGCGCGTGCCGGGATGGTCCTTGAGGAACGTCATCGCCTTCAGCATGTCCACCACCGGAATCCCCTCGGTGAT
>CAZLBU010000058.1:1026-11993 GCA_964557815.1 uncultured Bifidobacteriaceae bacterium
CAGCCCGATACCGGCGTCGGCCGCTTCCATGATGGCGTCGCCGGCGAAGGGCGGCGGCACGAAGATGACCGAGGCGTTGGCCCCCGTCTCTCTCACCGCGTCGGCCACCGTGTTGAACACCGGCCAGCCCTCGTGGATGGTCCCGCCCTTGCCCGGCGTCACCCCGCCGACGACGTCGGTATGGTAGGCGGCGGCTGCCTTGGCGTGGAACGTGCCTTCGCGGCCGGTGAGCCCCTGCACGATGAGGCGCGTGTGCTGATCGAGGAGGACGGCCATCAGCGGGCCCCTCCGGCCAGGGCGACAACACTGGTGGCCGCCTCACCCATCGTGTCGGCGGTGGTGAAATTCAGCCCGCTCTCCGCCAGCATCTTCTTCCCTTCCTCGACGTTGGTGCCCTTCATGCGGATCACGATCGGCACCGGCACGTGCAGCTCCTGCACGGCGGCAATCACCCCGGCCGCCAGCACGTCGCACCGCAGGATGCCGCCGAAGATGTTGATGAGGACCGCCTTCACGTTCGCGTCCGACATGAGGATCTTGAAGGCGTTGCGAATCTGCTCGGCATTGGCGCCGCCGCCCACGTCGAGGAAGTTGGCCGGCATGCCACCCGACAGCTTGATGATGTCCATGGTGGCCATGGCCAGCCCGGCGCCATTCACCATGCAACCGATGTTGCCGTCCAGGCGGATGTAGTTCAGCGAGAACTTCGAGGCCTCGACCTCCAGCGGATCCTCTTCGCTCAGGTCGCGGAGGTCGCGGATGTCCGCGTGCCGGTACAGCGCGTTGTCGTCGAAGTTCATCTTCGCGTCGAGCGCCAGCAGGTCGCCACCCTTCGTCGTGATGAGCGGGTTGATCTCGAGGAGCGAGGCGTCGGTGGCGATGAAGGCCTGGTAGAGGGCCAACATCATCTTCGCGGCCTTCTTCACGAGGTCGCCCGTCAGCCCGACGGCGAAGGCCAGCTGCTGCGCCTGGAAGGGCGCCAGCCCGATGCCGGGATGGATGAAGGCCTTGTGAATCCGCTCGGGGGTCCGCGCCGCCACCTCCTCGATGTCCACGCCGCCCTCGGCGCTGATCATCAGGACCGGCTTCTGCGTGGAGCGATCGATCACGATGCTCAGGTAGAGCTCGCGGTCAATCGCCAACCCCTCCTCGACGAGGAGCCGGGATACCTTCTGTCCGTCCGGGCCGGTCTGATAGGTCACCAGGGTGCGGCCCAGCAGATCCTTGGCCACGGCCTCGGCTTCGTCCGCCGACTTGACCACCTTGACACCGCCCGCCTTGCCGCGGCCGCCCGCGTGAATCTGGGCCTTGACGACCACGACGCCTCCGCCCAGCCGCCTGGCGATGTCGGAGACTTCCTGTGCGGAGAACGCCACTTCGCCGCGAGGCACTGGGACACCGTGCCGGGCCAGGATGGCCTTGGCTTGATACTCGTGAATCTTCATGTTGGGATGGGCGCGATGAAAGCGGGCCGGGTCGAAATATTAGCACGCGCGCGCGGGCTGCCCTCCTGGGTCCAGCGAGCATGTCTCATAATGAGTCGCCATGTCCTAACATGTGACATGCCATACAGTCCTCTGAAGTCCGTTATTTTGCCGATATAAGCGGGGCTTTCTGTCCTGAACTGAAACACACTTCTGCAAAACGCATGTTCTAACAGATTAGTAAGCGGCTATTTATCAATGAGTTAACGACACATACAAGTCTGGCACATGGACTGCTAGTAACGACACGGAATGCCCGTGTCTCCGTCGATCCCTCGTCGCCGTGCCGGCAGCCAGGCGCATCCACTCCTGTCGCTCTATGTGGCGCTCGTGGTGATGACGGGGATCGGGCTGCTGCTCTGGGGGACCCCGCGGGCCTCGTTCGGGTACCCGCTCCTGCTGGCGGCCCTGCTGGTGGGATCGATGACCACGTCGGTCCTCAAGATCCACCTGCCGCTCGCCAGCGGCCAGGCCACCCTCTCGCTCTCCTACTTCACCGACTTCCTCAGCCTGGTCCTGCTCGGCCCACACGAGGCCATGCTGGTGGCCGGGGCCAGCGCCGCCACCCAGTGTGTCGCGCTCAGGCGCGGCCGCTTCTCGCTGCGCCAGACGCTGTTCAGCGCGGCCACGCTGATCATCACCGTGCAGGCGGCCGGGTTCGTGGCCGGGCTCGCCGGCGGGTTCCATCTCACCAGCAGTTTCAGCGTGCTCGTCAAGCCGGCGGCGGCCGCCGCGGCGACGTTCTTCCTGACCAACAGCTGGCTCGTGGCGGCGGCCGTGGCTCTTTCGCACGGGCGCCCCGTCGTGGCCACCTGGCGCACCGAGTTCGCCTGGGCCGCCCCGGCCTACTTCGTCGCGGCGGGAAGCGCCACGCTGTCGGTGGCCGTCATGGCCACCCAGGACGCGTGGCTGATTCTGCTGGCGGCGTCGCTTCTGGTGGTGACGTTCAACAGCTACCGCATCTACTTCCGCCGGATCACCGAGCACCAGGATCACCTGAAGGTCGTGTCCAACCTGCACCTGGCGACAGTGGAGGCGCTGGCCCGCGCCATCGACGCGCGGGACCAGACCATCGACCCCGACGCGGGCTCGGAGGAGAACCACATCCGGCGGGTGGAGGCGCGCGCGGCCGCGCTCGGCCAGGCGGCAGGCATGCTGCCGGACGAGATCGAGGGGCTGAAAGTCGCGGCCCTGCTGCACGATATCGGCAAGCTGGCGGTGCCCGAGCACATCCTCACCAAGCCGGGTCGCCTGACCCCGAGCGAGTTCGACTACGTCCGGCTGCACCCGACCGTGGGCGCCAACATCATCAAGGCCGTGCCGTTCCCCTACCCGGTCGCGCCGTATATCCAGAGCCATCACGAGCGCTGGGACGGCGCTGGCTACCCCGAGGGCCTCAGCGGCGAGGCCATTCCGCTCGGGGCACGGGTGCTCGCCATCGTGGACTACTACGACGCGCTCACCGCCCATCGGCCGTACCACCGGGCGATGACGCCAGAGGAGGCCGCGGCAACATTGCAGGCGGAGGCCGGCAAGGCGCTGGACCCGCGCCTGGTCCGGCTGTTCCTCGAGGTGTTGCCGCAGGTTCAGGAGACGGAGGCGATCGCCGACGGGCGAGCCACGGTGAAACCGGAGCCTGAGGCGCCGCGCACCGGCGCGCCGGCGACCGGGTTCTCGGTCGAGCGCCGTCCCGCCGACGCGGCGGTGAGTGTCTTCCACAGCATCTCCCAGGCTACCCAGGAGGTCCGCGCGCTCTATGACATCGCCCAGACGCTCGGGACGCGGCTGAGCGTGGACGACACGATGGGCCTGCTCACCTCGAAGCTCAATCGCCTCGTGCCGGCCTCGTGCTGGGCCCTCTATCTCCCCGACCCGCGGCGGGACCAGCTGCGGTGCCGCTATGCCTCGGGGCTGTCGGCCGACGCGCTGGAAGGGCTCATGATTCCCGGGGGCGAGGGCGCCACCGGCTGGTCGGCCCGTCACCAGACCGCGGCCCTCAACGCGCGCGCCAGTTCAGATTTCGAGGCGGCCGGCGCGCCCGAGGTCGGGGCGCTGTTCCAGTCGGCCCTTGCCTTCCCCCTGCTGGCCGAGCAGCGCGTGATTGGCATCCTGACGGCCTACCACGTGAGCCCGCACCCCTACACCGACGCTCACCTCCGGCTCCTCCAGCGTCTGGGCGGGCAAGCCGCCAGCGTGCTGAGCAACTCCATCCAGTTCGAGCGCATGCGCGCGGCCTCGCTCACCGACTCGCTCACCGACCTCCCGAACTCCCGGGCCCTCATCGGCTTCGTCGACGAGCGCCTCAACCCCGGGACCGACGAGATGGTGCCGAGCGCGATCATCATGATCGACCTCGACGACTTCAAGACCATCAACGACGTGCATGGGCACCAGGCCGGCGACCTGGCACTCCAGGCCGTGGCGACGGCCCTTCGCCGGCAGATCCGCGCGTCGGACTTCTGTGCGCGCTACGGGGGCGACGAGTTCGTGGTGGCCCTGTCCTGCCCGGATCGGTCGGAGGCCGAACGACGGGCGTCCGATCTGCAGCGGGCCGTCTCGCGCCAGCGCGTGGAGCTGCCCGACGGCTCGAGCCTGTCGGTCGGCATCAGCGTCGGCGTGGCGATGAGCGGCGAGGACGGCGTCACCTTCGACGAGCTGCTCGAGGCCGCCGACCGGCGGATGTACGAGGACAAGCGGCAGCGCCGGGCCGCGGCCCCCATCGCCGCCGCGGCGGGGACGCCCATCCACCTGGCCCACCCCGCCCGCTGACCGCCCCTTACCAGTGCCCCGCCGCCGGTGAATCGACGTGCCCGATGGGCGCGTCGCAGATCATGGGCGGCGCGAATCGCATACAATTTCCGGTTGGGCATTCCTCATGCGACTTCAGCAGGCATCCGTATCCTCCATTGGCTCGAAAATCCTCATCGCGCTCACCGGGCTCGCCCTGTTCGTCTTCCTCATCGGGCACCTGGCGGGCAACCTCCTGTTCCTGGCCGGACCCGAGGCGTTCAACGAGTACTCGCACAAACTGATCAGCAACCCCCTGGTCTACGTGGCCGAGGTCGGGCTGCTGGCGGTGTTCTTCCTGCACGTGGCCAAGACGGTCGCCGGCGTGCTCAGCAACCGGAACGCCAGGCCCACGGCGTACGCGACGCGGCGCTGGGCGAAGACCAAGAGCCCGCGCAGCCGCAAGAGCCTGGCCTCGACGACGATGATCGTGACGGGCACGTTCACGGCGCTGTTCCTGGCCACGCACCTGGCGACGTTCAAGTTCGGCACGTTCTACGAGGCCGGGGGGATCCGGGACCTCTACCGCCTGCAGCTCGAGATCTTCAGCGCGCCTGGCTACGTGGCCTTCTACCTCGTGGCCATGAGCGTCATCTTCCTCCACCTCTGGCACGGGCTGTCGAGCGCCGCCCAGTCCCTGGGCGTCGATCATCCCCAGTGGACGCCCCGCATCCTCGTGCTCGGCCGCGTGCTCTCCGTTGCCATCGCGGGTGGGTTCTTCATCATCCCGATCTATACCTTCCTCCTCTCGCGGGGCGTGCTATGACGCTGGATTCCAGGATCCCCGGCGGCCCGATCGCCGACAAGTGGGACCGTCGCAAGTTCGAGAACAAGCTGGTCAACCCGGCCAACCGCCGCAAGTACGACGTCATCGTGGTCGGCACCGGGCTGGCCGGCGCCTCGGCCGCCGCCTCGCTCGGGGAGCTCGGCTACAAAGTCAAGCTGTTCGGCATCCACGACAGCCCGCGCCGGGCCCACAGCATCGCCGCGCAGGGCGGCATCAACGCCGCGAAGAACTACCGCAACGACGGCGACAGCATCTACCGCCTCTTCTACGACACGATCAAGGGCGGCGACTACCGCGCGCGCGAAGCCAATGTCTATCGCCTCGCCCAGGTATCGGTGGACATCATCGACCAGTGCGTGGCGCAGGGCGTGCCATTCGCGCGCGAGTACGGCGGGCTGCTCGACAACCGGTCCTTCGGCGGCGCGCAGGTCTCGCGCACCTTCTACGCCCGCGGCCAGACGGGCCAGCAGCTGCTGCTCGGGGCGTACCAGTCGCTCATGCGGCAGGTGGATGCCGGCACCGTGGACATGTACCCGCGCCGCGAGATGCTCGACCTGGTCGTCGTCAACGGCCAGGCCCGGGGCATCGTCTGCCGGAACCTCGTCACGGGCGAGCTCGAATCCCATGCGGGGCACGCCGTGCTGCTGTGCTCGGGCGGCTACGGCACCGTGTTCTACCTCTCCACCAACGCGGTCAACTCGAACGTGACGGCGGCGTGGCGGGCGCACAAGCGCGGCGCGTTCTTCGCGAACCCCTGCTTCACGCAGATCCACCCGACCTGCATCCCGGTGAGCGGCGATCACCAGTCGAAGCTCACGCTGATGTCCGAGAGTCTCCGGAACGACGGCCGTGTGTGGGTGCCGAAGAATCCCGGCGACAAGCGGCCGCCGGCGCAGATCCCCGACGCGGATCGCGACTACTACCTGGAGCGGCGCTATCCCAGCTTCGGGAACCTCGTCCCCCGCGACGTGGCCTCGCGCGCGGCGAAGGCCGTGTGCGACGAGGGGCGCGGCGTCGGCGAGACGGGCCTGTCGGTCTACCTCGATTTCGCGGATGCCATCCGCCGCCTCGGCGCCGAGACCATCAAGGCCCGTTACGGCAACCTGTTCGACATGTACAAGCGCATCACCGACGAGGACCCCTACCAGGTCCCGATGCGCATCTACCCCGCGGTCCACTACACGATGGGGGGGCTCTGGGTGGACTACAACCTCATGTCCACCGTCCCGGGACTGTTCGTGCTCGGGGAGGCCAACTTCTCGGATCACGGTGCGAACCGCCTGGGGGCCAGCGCGCTCATGCAGGGGCTGGCCGACGGGTACTTCGTCGCGCCCTATACCGTCGCCAACTACCTGGGCGGCACGCCCACGCCGGCGGTTTCCACCGATCACGATGCCTTCAAGGAAGCTCGCGCCGCGTCACAGGAGCGCATCGACCAGGTGCTCGCGGTCAAGGGGTCGCGGACCATCCGCCAGTTCCACCGCGCCATCGGCGCCATCTGCTGGGACTACGTCGGGATGGCCCGGAACGAGGAAGGCCTCCAGAAGGCCATCACCGAGATTCGCCGGCTGCGCGAGGAGTTCTGGCAGGACGTGTCGGTGCCGGGCGACAAGAACAACCTGAATCCGTCGCTCGACTACGCGGGTCGCGTGGCCGACTACATGGAGTTCGCGGAGTTGCTGGCCCTCGACGCGCTCGAGCGGCGCGAGTCGTGCGGCGGCCACTTCCGCGAGGAGTTCCAGACGCCCGACGGCGAGGCGCTCCGGAAAGACGACCAGTTCTCTTACGTGGCGGCCTGGGAGTTCCAGGGCGTCGGCAGCCGGCCAGCGCTTCACAAGGAGCCGCTGGTCTTCGAGGAAGTGCACCCCTCGCAGCGGAGCTACAAGTAGGGACTTGGGGCTTGGGACTTGGGGCTTGGGGCTTGGGGCTTGGACCAAACGGCGGGTTCCGGGGCCCAGGACGCAAGCCAAGGAGCCAGCCCCAGCCCCTCAAGACCCAGGACCCAGGACTCAAGCCCCAAGACCCAAGCCCCAAGACCCAAGCCCCAAGACCTATGGCAATGACCGTCACCCTCAAAGTCTGGCGACAGGCGGGCCCCGCGGCCCCGGGTCGCCTGGAAACCTACACGGCGAAGAACGTGCATCCCGACATGTCGTTCCTCGAAATGCTGGACGTCGTGAACGAGGACCTCATCAAGGCCGGGCAGGACCCGATCGCCTTCGACTCGGACTGCCGCGAGGGTATCTGCGGCAGCTGCGGGCTGGTCATCGACGGCATCCCGCACGGTCCCGATCGGGGCGCGACGACGTGCCAGGTCCACATGCGGCGGTTCAGAAACGGCGACACCATCACCATCGAGCCGTTCCGGGCCCGGGCCTTTCCGGTGCTGAAGGATCTGGTCGTCGACCGTGGCGCCTTCGACCGCATCATCGCGGCCGGCGGTTACGTGTCGATGAACGTCGGCGGTGCCCCGGACGCCAATGCCATTCCTATCCCGAAGGACGTCGCCGATCGGGCAATGGACAACGCGCAGTGCATCGGCTGCGGCGCCTGCGTGGCGGCGTGCAAGAACGCGGCCGCACACCTGTTCACGTCGGCCAAGATCGCCCACCTGGGCCTGCTGCCGCAGGGCGAGGCCGAACGCGGCCGCCGCGTGGTGCAGATGGTCGAGCAGATGGACGCGGAGGGCTTCGGGAGCTGCTCGAACGAAGGCGAATGCGAAGCCGTCTGCCCGAAGGAGATCTCCATCGCCAGCATCGCCCGCATGAACCGGGACTACCTCAAGGCCGCGCTCGGCAAGTAGGGCTCTGGGGGGCGGGGGAGTCTGGGTTCGGAGGTTCTGGGGTTCTGGGGTTCTGGGGTTCGGAGGTTCAGGGGTTTCGGAGGTTCAGGGGTTCGGAGGTTCTGGGGTTCGGTTGTGAGGTTCTGTGGGTCGTTCTGCCCGGAGCGGTGAACTCAGAACCTCCGAACCCCAGAACCCCAGAACCTCCGAACCCCAGAACCTCAGAACCTGGTAGTCCTAGACCTTGATGACGTCCACCAGCTCCCGCACGGCGCCGGCGGACTTGTGCAGCGCGGCCTTCTCGTCCTCGGTGAGCGGCACCTCGACGATCTCTTCCACGCCCCGCGCGCCTACCTTCACCGGCACGCCCACGAACAGGTCGTGGATGCCGTACTCACCCTGCAGAAATACCGAGCACGGCATGATCCGCTTCTGATCCTTCAGGATCGCCTCGACCATGTCGGCGGCCGAGGCGCCGGGGGCGTACCAGGCGCTCGTGCCCACCAGCTTGGTGATCTCCGCGCCGCCGTTGGCCGTCCGCGTGCAGATCTCGTCCAGTCGCGCCTGCGAGAGCTTGCCCATCTTGACGAGTTCGGTGAGGGGGATGCCCGCCACGGTCGAGAGCCGCGGCAGCGGCACCATGGTGTCGCCGTGGCCGCCCAGCACGAATGCCGTGACGTCGGACACCGAGACGTTCAGCTCCATCGCGATGAAGGTGCGCATGCGGGCCGAATCGAGGACGCCCGCCATCCCCAGGATGCGTTCCCGCGGGAACCCGCTCAGGCGGAAGACCGCCTGCGACATGGCGTCGAGCGGGTTGGCCACCGGCACGATGATCGTGTGCGGGGAGTGCTTGACGACCTGCGCCGTCACGCTCTGCATGATCTGGTAGTTGACGTTCAGCAGATCGTCGCGGCTCATCCCGGGCTTGCGCGGCATGCCCGACGTGATCACGACGACATCCGAGTTGGCCGTGTGAGCGAAGCCCTCGTCGGTCGCGCCCACGCCGAGGACGCGGGCGGCGGATCCTTCAATCGCGCACGACTGGTAGATGTCGAGCGCCACGCCGGCGGCCTTCGTGTCGGCGATGTCCACCACGACGACGTCGGCCAACTCCTTCTGGGCGACCGCGCGCGCCACCGTCGCGCCTACGTTCCCCGCTCCACCCACCACCGTGACCTTGCGATTCATGCCTCACTCCTGAACAAGATTGACTTTAGGTCAGTTTGCCTCGCCACCCGCGGGCCGCGTCCACAACTTCTGTGGAAAACCTTGTGGATAACACCGGGTGAACACCGTGTAACGGCACCGAATCTCGAAGAAATCTACGGATTGCACCACGGATGATGCACCCGTCGCCTCCGGCGCGTCTTTCCGATCCGCCCTGAACCTGTCATTATAACTGGCTGATTCCTCTCTGTTCTTCCTGGAGATCGCGACCCGTGCACATAGTTGTTGCTGATGATCTGCCCCCATCCGCCCTCGATCTGCTGCGCGCCGAAGGCTGGAAGGTCGATGCCCGTTCCGGCCGCGCCCCCGACCAGTTGAAGGCCGACCTCGCCGAGGCCGAGGCCCTCGTCGTGCGGAGCGCCACCAAGGTGACCGCCGACATCATCGCCGCTGCACCGAAGCTGCGGGCGATTGCCCGCGCGGGTACCGGCGTGGACAACGTGGACGTCGAGGCCGCCAGCGCGCGCGGCATCGTGGTGATGAACGCGCCCGGCGCGAACAGCGTGAGTGTCGCCGAGCTTGCCCTGGCGCAGATCCTCGCGCTGGCCCGGAAGTTGCCTGCGGCTGATGCGTCGATGAAGCAGGGCGTCTGGGACAAGAAGAGCTTCATGGGCGAAGAGGTGCGGGGCAAGGTCCTCGGCCTGGCGGGCCTGGGCCGCATCGGCCAGGAGGTGGCGCGCCGCGCGCAGGCGTTCGAGATGAGCGTCATCGCCCACGACCCGTTCATCTCGGCCCAGGTGGCCGCCGACCTGGGCATCGAGCTCGTCTCGCTCGACGATCTGTGTGCCCGCGCCGACTACCTCTCGCTCCACATGCCCTCCACGCCGCAGACCAGGCGGACGTTCAACGCCGATCGGTTCGCGCGTTGCAAGAAGGGGCTGCGCATCATCAACACCGCCCGGGGGGACCTGATCGATGAGGCGGCGCTCGCCGCCGCCATCGAGAGCGGCCATCTCGGGGGCGCGGCGCTCGACGTCTTCGAGCAGGAGCCGACAAAGGATCACACGCTCCAGAAGCTGGCGAAGGTCGTGGCCAGCCCGCACATCGCGGCGTCGACGCGCGAGGGGCAGGAGCTGGTCGGGGTCGAAACGGCATCCGCTCTCCGCGACTTCCTGAAGGCGGGGGTCATCCGCAACGCGGTGAACTTCCCGACCGTCCCGCCGGACGAGTTCCAGCGGCTGCAGCCCTACATGGCGCTCGGCGAGCAGCTCGGGGCGGTGGTTGGCCAGATGGGCGAGGCACGCATCGAGAGCCTGGGCGTCCGCTACTACGGCGAGCTCACGGGGCAGCACCCGCTCATCGTCAACTCGGTGCTGGTGGGACTGTTCAAGGCCATCCTCTCCGATCCGGTCACCGCGGTGAACGCGCGCGCCACGGCGGCCCTGCGCGGCATCGACATCGTCGAGTCGTCCAGCTCGCGTGCCAGGAACTTCAGGAGCCTCCTGTCGGTGAAGCTCGTGACCGACGCCGGCGATCGCTGGGTGGAGGGCACGGTCGCGGACCGCGCGCCGCGCCTGGTGCTGCTCAATGGCGTGCCGGTGGAGGCGCCGCTTGGCGGCACGCTTCTGCTCCTGAGCAACAGCGATCAGCCCGGAGTGATCGGCGAGGTCGGGACCATCCTCGGCCGGCACGGCGTGAACATTGCCAACTTCGCGCTCGGGCGCGGCGAAGGCGGGGCCGTCGGTGTGGTCAACGTGGACGATCCTGACGGAAAACTGGAAGGGCTGCTCGCGGAGATACGCGGGGTGAAGGCCGTCAGGCACGCCTGGGCCGTCCGCGTCTAGCGGAGCCGGAGCGTGCGCTCGCTGCCGGAGCTGTCGCGCAGCGTGACGGTCGTCTCGTCGACGGCGATCACGGTGTAGCCGCCCGGCAGCGGGTCTCCCCGTTTCACGAAGTG
>CAZLBU010000059.1:0-2967 GCA_964557815.1 uncultured Bifidobacteriaceae bacterium
GTTCAGCGCCGTCGTCGTCATCGGCATCGTGCTCGTGGCGGTGTTCGTCCCGGTGGCGCTCTTCCCGGGCGTCACGGGCCGGCTCTACCAGCAGTTCTCGCTCACCATCGCGTTCGCGGTCGTGCTGTCGGTGTTCAACGCGGTCACGCTGACGCCGGCGCTGTCGGCGCTGCTCCTGGACAAGGAGAGCCACAGCCACGGCGTGTTCTTCAACGCCGTCAATGCCGTCATCGACGGCGGCACGCGGCTCTACGTGAGGGCGGTGCGCGGCGCCCTGCGCTTCCGCTACGCCATGCTGGTCCTCTTCGCGGGTGCGCTGTGGGCCACGTACACCCTGCTGCAGGTCGTGCCCACGGCGTTCGTGCCCGAAGAGGACGAGGGCTTCCTCATCTGCGTGGTGCAGGCGCCGGCGGGCGCGTCGCTGGAGTACACGACCGAGATCGCCAAGAAGGCGGAGCAGATCCTCTACGGGGACCCGGACATCGCCGCCGCGTTCTCGGTGATGGGCTTCAGCTTCTCGGGAGCGGCGCCGAACAACGGGCTCATCTTCACGCGGCTCAAGGACTACTCGGAGCGGCCGGGGCCGGAACACTCGCTGCGCGCGGTGCTCGACCGCATCAGCGGCCCCCTCTTCATGATCCCCGGCGCCATCGTGGTGGCATTCCCGCCACCGGCCATCCAGGGCCTGTCCACCTTCGGCGGCTTCCAGTTCGAGGTGCTGGACCAGACCAACAGCGCCGACATCGGCGGGCTGGCGCAGGCGACGTTCGGGATGATCGGCGCGGGCAACCAGAGCGGGCGCGTGCAGGGGCTCTTCAGCAGCTTCCGCGCCGACGACCCGCAGCTGGTGGTGGAGATCGATCGGGACAGGGCGCGCAGCCTCGGGCTGCCCGTCCGCGAGGTCACCGACGCGCTGCAGGTGTTCCTCGGGTCGTCCTACGTGAACGACTTCGACTTCAACAACCGCGCCTACCGCGTGTACGCCCAGGCGGACCAGCGCTTCCGGGCCACCCCGGCCGACCTGAAGCAGCTGTACGCGCGCGCCGCCAACGGGCAGATGGTGCCGCTCGACACCGTGGTGCGGATGAAGGAGACGACGGCGCCGCAGGTCATCAGCCACTTCAACCTGTTCCGGTCCGCAGAGATCACCGGCAACCCGGCCCCGGGACAGAGCTCCGGGCAGGCCCTGCAGGCGATGGAGGAACTGGCCAGGCAGACGCTGCCGCCCGGCTTCAGCTTCGCGTGGGCGGGGCAGTCCCTCGAGGAGATCAAGGCCGGCACGCAGGCCAGCCTCATCTTCGGCCTCTCGGTGATCCTGGTCTACCTCGTGCTGGCCGCCCAGTACGAGAGCTGGGTGCTGCCGTTCATCATCCTGCTCGGCGTGCCGCTGGCGGTCATCGGCGCGCTGTCGGCGCAACTGCTGCGGGGGCTGGCCAACGACGTCTTCTGCCAGATCGGGCTGGTGCTGCTCATCGGCCTGGCCGCGAAGAACTCCATCCTGATCGTGGAGTTCGCTGAACAGATGCGCGCGCGGGGACTGTCCATCGTCGATGCCGCCGTGGAGGCGTCGCGTATCCGCCTGCGGCCCATCCTGATGACGTCGTTTGCGTTCATCCTGGGCGTGCTGCCGCTGGCCCTGGCGACGGGCGCTGGTGCTGCGGCCCGCAACTCGGTCGGCACGACCGTGGCCGGCGGGATGCTGGCCTCCACGTTCCTGTCGATCATCTTCATCCCCGTGCTCTACGTCATCATCCGCACGCTGGCGCCGGGCAAGGTGCGCGGGCAGGACGAGGAAGCCGAGGCGCACGGCGGCCCGAGCCACGCGGCCACGGCGGGTGCCGTGGTCGTTCTCGGCCTGGTGCTGGCCGCACCGGCCGTGGCACAGACCAACGACGGCGGCCACGCGCTGTCGCCGGCTGCGCTCGTCTCCGCGGTGACGGCCAGCGAGGGCCAGGCGGTGGCGCCGCAGTCTCCGCCGGCCGCACAGCCTACAGGGGCTCCACCGGCGGTGTCGTTCGATCAGGCCGTGGCGGCCGCCGTGGACCAGAACCTCGCGGTCCGGATCGTGGCCAACAACGTGCTCAGGGCCGAGGCCCTGCTCCAGCAGGTGCGCGCCTCGACGATGCCCTTCGTGAACGTCTCGGTGGTGAACTCCACCCTGGACGGGGATCGCGGGTTCGACGGGCTGGTCGTGCAGCCGCAGAACCAGTGGACCCTTGCGCCCACCGTCGGCATGCCGGTCCTGGCGGCCGCCGTGTGGGCCGCGCGCGCGCAGCAGGCGGATCGCATCGAGATCGCGCGGCTCGACGCGGCCGATGTGCGGCGACAGATTGCGGTCTCGACCGCGACGGCGTACCTGGCGGTGATCACGCAGAAGCGGCTGGTGGATGTCCAGCAGCGCGCTCTCGAGACGTCGCGCGCGCAGTTCGACTACAACCAGAAGCGGCTCGAAGGCGGCATCGGCAGCCGGCTGAACGCACTGCGGGCCCGGCAGATCGTCTCGAGCGACGAGGCGCTGCTCGAAGTGGCACGCCTGAACGTGGAGCGCGCCCGGGAAGCACTGGGCGTGCTGCTCAACGCCGACGGGCCGCGTGATGCGGCCGGGGAGCCGGCGTTCGAGGTGCCCGTCATCGGGGCGCCGGAGTCCTGGCTGGCGTCCCGCACCGACTACCGCCTCTTCAGCGCCCAGCGAGACCTCTCGGATCGCATCCTCCGGGACAGCAGGCGCGACTGGTGGCCGACCGCCAACGTGTCGTTCGACCCCACGTATGTCGCGCCTGCCGGCCTCTTCCAGCCGTCGGGGACCTGGCGCCTCACGGTGTCGCTGATCCAGCCGGTGTACGACGGCGGCCGCCGTCGGGGCCTGCGGCGCGAGCGGGAAGCCAACCTGAGGGACAGCGAGCTGGCGCTCGAGCAACTCGCGCTGCAGGCGCGGGCCGAAGTGCGGACGGCACGCGCGGCCGTCGA
>CAZLBU010000059.1:2977-3403 GCA_964557815.1 uncultured Bifidobacteriaceae bacterium
ATCACGAACGCGCGCTGGCCAGCGCGCGCGCTGCGGCCGAGGCGGCCAACGAGGTGCTGAAGATCACGATCACGGCGTTCGACGCCGGCGCGACGACGAACATCGAGGTGATCGACGCGCAGCGCTCCGCGCGGGATCTCGAGACCGCCGTTGCCCAGGCGGAGGATCGCGTGCGGCAGGCGCGGCTGGACCTGCTCGTCGCGATGGGGCGGTTCCCGCAGTAGAAGGCACAAGGCAGAAGGCACAAGGCAGAAGGCAGAAGGCACAAGGCAGAAGGCAGAAGGCAGAAGGGATGTCCAGGAGCTTCGTTCTCGGCGTCGACCTCGACGGCACGTGCGCCGACTTCTACGGCGGCCTTCGTCCAATCGCGGCCGAATGGCTGGGCGTCAGTGCCGACACGCTCGGCACCGAGGTGTCGTGGAACCT
>CAZLBU010000059.1:3413-6331 GCA_964557815.1 uncultured Bifidobacteriaceae bacterium
TCCCTGAATGGGGCGTGGCCCAGGCGCCCGGCGGCTACCCGAAGCTGCACCAGTTCGCCGTCACGCAGCGCGACCTCTTCCGCGTGCTGAAGCCCATGCCGGGCGCGCCGCAGGCCCTCCGGCGCCTCTCGGAGATGGGCGTCCGCATCCGCATCATCACGCACCGCCTCCTGCTCAAGAACTTCCACCGCGTGGCCGTGCAGCAGACCGTGGACTGGCTGGACGGCCACGACATCCCGTACTGGGACCTGTGCTTCCTGGCGGACAAGGCCGCGGTTGGTGCGGACCTCTACGTCGAGGACTCGCCGGCCAACGTCGAGGCCCTCCGCCGCGAGGGACACCCGACCATCGTCTTCACCAGTCCGACGAACCGCCGCTTGCCCGGTCCGCGCGCCGATACGTGGGACGAGGTGTTCCGGATGGTGGTGGAACGGCTGGACCAGGAGCCGTGACGTCCGTCCGGGTGCGCTACCCGCCGCGCGCGCCCCGCCGTTCCACGCGCTCGACGCGGCCGCGCACCTGGCACGACAGCGCCTTCACCAGCATCAGATCCTCTTCCTGTTTCGCGCGGAGCTCCGCCAGGCGGTGATCGAGACGGCGCTCGAGTGCCTCGGTCTGCCGCTCCAGCGCGTCGAAGCGCTCGCCCAGGCGCCGCTCCAGCACCGACAACCGTTCCGCGAAGTCCGCGATCGTGTTCTCCCCGGCCATGCCGCCTCCTTCGCGCGCGGACCTCACGAGCGCAGCCGGGAACCTGCAGTGTTCGGGCCAGCAGGTTGCTGGCGTGCCCGGGCTGGTGCGGGGTCAGGTTCATGCGGAATCCTGCGCCAGCGAGCCCGGCCGTTGGTGGACGCGAGATGGCCGGTCGCAGGTTTTTCACCCTGGGTCGCCGACCTCGCCGGCAGTTTCAGCGACATGGTGCGGGGCCTCGGGACGGATCGTCGGCTAGAATCGCGGACCATGGTGATATTCCGGAACGGTATTGGCGCCCTGCTCGGGGCGGCTGCGATCGCCCTGTTCGCGGCGGGTGTGCACGCAGAAGCTCCGCCGCTGCTGGCGGGCGCGCGCCAGTTGATCCTGGTGCTCACGCCCGGTTGGAACGACGTGCAGGGCCAGCTGCGACGCTTCGAGCGCGATGCGGTGACGCAGCCGTGGCGTCCCGTCGGCCAGGCGGGCTCCATTGTCGTGGGCCGGAATGGCACGGCGTGGGATCCGCTGGCCACACCCGTCGTGCCAGGGCCGCAGAAGGCTGAAGGAGATGGCCGGGCCCCGGCCGGGGTGTTCTCCCTCGGGAGCGCCTTCGGCTTTGCGCCCGCCGCCGAGGCCGCGTGGCTGAAGCTGCCGTACCTGCCCGTGGTCGAGGGCATCGAGTGCGTGGACGACCCGGCTTCGGCCGTCTACAACCAGATCGTGGATCGCCGCCGCGTCCAATCCCCCGACTGGACGAGCTCGGAGAAGATGCGCGAAGTGGGTGAGGCCTATCGATGGGGCGTGGTGGTCAACTACAACACGCCCGCTGTCGCGAAGCGCGGCTCCTGCATCTTCCTGCACATCGGCAGTGAGGGCGGGGCAGGGACTGCGGGCTGCACGGCGATGCCCGCGACCGACCTTCACACCGTGATGGAATGGCTGAATCCCGGCCGGACGCCGGTCCTCGTGCAACTGCCGGGCGCCGCTTACGAGAAGCTCAAGAGCGAGTGGGCCTTGCCCTGAACCGCGGCGCGATCAGCCGCGCCGCTTCTTCATCTGCACCACGCGCCCGCCCTCCTGGAAGCCGACCTCATCCATCAGCTGGTTGATGAGGAACACGCCGCGGCCACTCGCCTTGAGCACGTTGTCGCCTTCGAGGGGGTTGGGCACGTTCGCCGCGTCGAAGCCGCTGCCGGGGTCGCGGACGACAATCACCACTTCGCCCTTCGCGTCCGAGGTGACGATGCACTGCACCTGCTTGGAGGGGTCGTTCTTGCAGCCGTGACGGATGGCGTTGGCCAGCGCCTCGTCCAGCGCCAGCTCGACGGGCATGAGCTCGTCCTCCGACCATCCCTTGCCCTGGAGCAACTGCTTCACGCCCTCGCTCACCTTCGGGATGGATGCAGGCTCTGCGGGAACGACGATGTTCATCTCGCAGATGGAGCAATAGGGCATCAGCGCGCTCAGCTTGTCCACCTTCTCGAGCGACGCCCTCAGCTCCGCGATCAGCTGCGCCTGCTCGGCTTCGGCCTTGTCGCGCTCGGCTAACGCCGATGCCAGCTCGTTCAGGTTCCGGCGGAGCTCCAGCTGTGCCTGCGCCTGGCGCCGCAGGGCGTCGAGCGCCTGCCGCTGCTCCGGCGTCAGCCGACGCGGCTCGGTGTCCACGACGCAGAGCGTGCCGACGGCGTGCCCATCCGGGGTGATCAGGGGCGCGCCCGCGTAGAAGCGGATGTGGGGTTTGCCCACGACCATCGGGTTGTTCCTGAACCGGTCGTCGTCGCGCGCATCGGGGACTTCCATGATGTGAGGTTGCTTGATGGCGTGCGCGCAGAACGCGATGCTGCGTTCGGTTTCCCTCAAGCCGACCCCGATCTCCGCCTTGAACCACTGCCGGTTCTCGTCGATGAGCGTGATCGTGGCCATCGGCGTCCCGCAGATGTGCGAGGCCAGCATCGCGAGGTCGTCGAACGCCTGCTCCGGATCGGTGTCCAGGATGCGATAGCGGCGCAGGGCGGCGAGGCGGGCCTGTTCGTCGGTGGGCATGCCGGTCGTGACGATGCTACTGGAGGATACGCCGGATTGATGCGGCTCGTTCGGCCGAGCCTCATCGGGACGCGCCCAGCCGCCTTCTCGCGTCCGCCAGCTCCGGCAGCGAGGCGTCCGCGCTGGACCAGTTCTTCACGGCTCTGCCAAACGCGACACGGGCGGTCGTGGCGTCCCCCTGGTGCTCG
>CAZLBU010000059.1:6341-11884 GCA_964557815.1 uncultured Bifidobacteriaceae bacterium
CGAGGCCCAGCGCATAGTGCGTGCCGCCGTAATTCGCGTCGTGCTCTTCCATGTGACGCGCGAGGTGGCCGGCGAGGTCCCAGTCGCCGGCCTGGCGTGCCATTCGCGCGAGCGCCTCGATGGTGAAGCGGCTGGGCAGGACCTCGCTCTCGCGGGTCTCGCCGATGAACCAGTCGTTCACGCAGGCCCGGGTTGAGCGTGACGCGGCTGAAGGTCCAGCGGTCCTGCAACGAAGATGCCCGTCTCGGCCTTGATGCCGTTGCGGCGATTCTCCGGGAGCCGGAGCTGCACCGACACCGGGCGCCCGGCGTTGCGGGTGATGGGGTGACGTCCCCCGCGCGTGCCTCGGTGAGCCGCCGGTCGCCCGGCGAAACGGAGGCGATGTCAATGCGGCATCCCCGTGCCGCCGCGTGTCAGCGGCACAGGAAGAGTCCGGGGAACAGCGCCTCGCCCGCTGGACACGGTTCCTCCGACAACGTGGGCGCCCCCAGGCGCTTCGCCTCGTCTGCGTAGGTCTGGATGCGGACGAAGTCGTTGGCCGAGACGCGCACCCGCTCCGCCGCGAGGAAGGTCACGTGGTACGAGTTGCGGAAGCGTGCCCATGCCACGGTCAGGCCCCGAGCCTCGAGATCGTCGGCCAGGGCCTGCCGCCGATCCGCCGGGGGACGGGAGGCGTGCTCCCGCGTGAGGGCAACCACGTCCGACGTGTTCAGCGCGCACCAGAGCGCGACAGCGGCGCCCAGCCCCGCGCGCGTGGTTGGTGCGCGCCACGCCTGGAGGGCCATCACGAGCGCGCCGACAGGGATGTAGAGGCCCAGCAGGTTGTAGCGCATGGTTTCGACGCGGATGCTGCTGCAGGTGAGAAACCCGTACACGAGGGTCGCGACGAGGCCGACGAGGACGAGGTAGGAACCGAGGTGAGTCACGCCGGGAGCCGGGAAGGGGGAGGCGGGATGGGAGTGACGCGGGTCCGCAGTGGACTCACGTCCGTCGGGAGAGAGCTCACTCGCGTCCGGAGCCGGGGCAGCGGACGCGCGCTGCGCACGAGCACCGGCGAGCCAGTGCCAGGCGCCGGCGACGAGGCCCGCGGCCGTGATGGCGGCGGCCCACGGACCGAGGCCGGGAAGGCCGGAGTACACGCCGGTGAGCACGCCGTAGTCGGCGAGCGGCGCGGGCGTGCCGCCAACCAGGCGCGGCAGGTGATCGACCACGAGCAGGCTGGCGCGCTCCGGCCACGTGGCCGGGTCGACGCAGATGCGCCCGCCCAGCGTGTCCACCACCGTGGCCACCAGCGCGGGATCGTCACCGCGCGTGCCGGGGCCGAGGCCGTTGGCGAACGGCCGCACGGCGGCAGCCACGCTGCGCACGGCCAGGAAGGCCACTGCGGCGACGGCCCACCAGCGGGCCTTGTCGAGGAGCCGCGCCCGCCACGTGGCGCGCCCGGCGCCGGAGCCGCCCATGAGGCCGAGCGCATCCATCACGAGCAGCGCCGCGGCTCCGTAGGCCGTGAACTCGCGGTGCAGCACACCCACGCCGAGGATGATCCCGAAGAGCCACGGGCGCGCCCGCGCCATCCAGAGCAGCAGCACGTACAGGAAAGGTTCCACGTTGCCGCCGTTGGCCTCGGTCATTCGTGCGGCCATGCCGGCCGCCGGCAGGGCCAGCGGCAGCACCGCGATGGCCGCGACGCCGGCGGCGAGGCTCGCCTCGCGCACGAGGAGGCGGAAGAGGAGCAGGACCACCGCGATGTTGATGCCGACCAGCGGCAGCTTGAGCGCCGTCACCGAGGCCGACGACACCGCCATCACCGGCGCGGCCAGCCATGCTTCGACGGCGAGCATGTAGTTCTGCCCGTAGTAGTAGAGCGGGAACGCGCGGCCTTCGCTGATGTGCTTCGCCATCAACCCGACGATGGCCTGATCCGAGTCGAAGTGCGTGCCGGACCACCAGACGAACGGGAAGGCGCGGACGATGACGAGGCCCGCAAGGGCCGTCGCGGTGATCAGGCTGGCGTGTCGGGACGACATCAACGAGGCGCGCGTAGAATACGCCGAACCATGCCCGCGCTTCACGCCCTTCGCCCCTTCCTGCGCGCGGCGCTGGCGGCCCTTGCAGTGACAGCGGGCTGGTGGCTCGCATTCCCGCGCGCGTCGATGCCGCCGGTCTCACCCCTGGGAGATCAGCTGGTGTACGCGCCCACCGACGCGACCGCGCTGGTCCTGCTCGAGCCGGTGCTGCACGCGCCGTGGCTGGGCGACACGGCGGGTTGGGGGCGCCTGGTCGCGGCGCTCATCGCCGCCCTTGGCGCGACGGGCGTCGCCATCTTTGCCGGTGCCAGCCTGCTGGCCACGCTCTTCGTTGTCGGCGCGCTCATGGCCGACGCCTCGTTCGGCGCGGCCCTGTCGCACGGCGCGCCGCTGGCGGTGTCGGTGGGCCTGGTGTGGCTGGCGGCCGGCGCGGCCTTCGACGAGCACCAGCGGGTGTCCCCGGCGCGGCCGTGGTTCAACCCCCTGGCGGCGACCCTCCTGTGGGCGGCGGCGGTGTGGTGGCACTGGATCGCCGTGATCGCGTGGCCCATCGTGTTCGCAGCGCTCAGGCGCACGCCGCAGCGGCCCGCGCGTGGTGCCTGGACCGTGGCGTCGCTGGGCATCGGCGTGGCGGGATTCATCGGGCACTTCCACTGGATGGCCCAGATCGCCGGGGCCCACGCCTTCGCGCCCGATACCGTCCTCACCGCGAGCGACGCGCTGGCCGTCGCGTTCGACTCGCGCCCGTGGATGCCGACGGGCAGCTACGCCGCCGCCGACCTCACGACGGGCGGGTCGTTCCTGGCGGCCGGCCTCGCTGCCGCCGCCTTCGCCTTCGCCGAGCTCGAGCGATGGTGGCGCCGCGCCGTGGCCCTGTCGGTGCTGATCGCGTCGGCGGTGATGGCGGGGGCGCCGGAGTGGCAGGCCGATGTGCTGCGGTTCGGGGCCTGGGCGCTGACGCCGCTCGCGGCTGTCGGACTGACCTGGGCGTCGCGACAGGCTGCGCGCGAGCGGCTGGCAGCGGTGCCCACCATCGTGGTGGGTGCGGTGCTGGTGGCGGAAACCGTGGTGACGGGATGGCGTCCGCTGGTCGGGCAGGAGGCGCGCGGGTTTCGAGATGCGATGGAGCGTGCGCTGGGGAAGGAGGCCTCACGTCCCGTCGTGCTGGTCGCGGAGGACACGCGCATCGACTCGGCCCTGACCGCCTGGGGCAGTGATCGCGCGAACACCGCGCGCGCCGCGCAGGATGGGCGGGCAGTGGCCACGGCCCTGGCCGAAGGCCGCGCCGTACTGGCCGGTCCCATCGGGCGGCGTCACCTCGAGCTGGCGGGCCTGACGTTCACGCGCCGCTTCACCATGACCGAGCCTGCTCCCTACGTGATGTCGTCGGCCGTTACGGCGCTTCGGTGCGCCACGGTGTTCGGCGATCGATGGAGCCAGCTGCCGGGGGTGGAGTACACGGGCCGCCTCGGCATCGACCTGCCCGCCGCGGTGGCAGGCGAGCTGCAGCTCGTCGTGGGCGATGCGCTGCCCCTGCGGATCGACGTGGAAACCGCGGATGGCCGCGCCGTGGCGGCGGTCACCGAACCGCTGCTGAGCGGCCCCGGCGTCTCCGCACCGCCTCCGGACTACTGGTTCGACGGCGGCGTTCCCGAAGGTGGACCACACGTGATCGAGCGCCTCCGCCTGCCGGCGAATCCGGCGCGCGCCTCCGTGCTGTCGGTGCAACTCGGCCGCCGCGCGCCGCGGGTCATCGCCCGCCTGTTCGGGATGGACGACGAGGCCCGCGGGCGGGTCTGTGCCGCGCCCATCGGCCGCGAGGCGCTCTTTGGCGGCGATACGGTCACCGAGCCGATCGCGCTGAGCGACGCGCACGTGTTCGGTACCGGTTGGTATGGCCTTCAGCGCGAGGGGACGTCGATGTTCCGCTGGGCCGACGCCGACGCCGTGATCCTGCTGCCGTCGCAGGCCCGGATGGGCGTGGAGGTTGCCCTGGACGCAGAAGCAGTAGCCGCAGATGGCGCAGGGGCCGCAGATGACGCAGATGACGCAGATGCCGCAGATGACACAGATGAGGGAGGCACTGGAAAGCGGGGGCGTGTGCAGCGGGCAGAGGTGGTCACGCTGACGCTGCGCGTGAATGGGGTCGACGTGGGCACGCGAGACATGGGAGCCGGTGCCCGTCGCTACCGGTGGGCCGTGCCGGCGGGGGTGTGGCTGGAAGGGACCAACGAGCTCTGGTGGCACACATCGCATGCCGTGCGGCCGGCCGACACCGGCGGTACGGACACACGACGCCTGGCCCTGAAGGTGACGGGACTCGAAGTCAGCCGCTGACGGCGGAACCTGAGAACCTCAGAACCCCAGAACCCCAGAACCCTAAGACCGCTAAGGCACCGACACGAGCTCGACTTCGAAGAGCAGCGTGGCGTTGGGCGGAATCCGCGTCGGGTCCGGCGTCGAGTTGCCATACGCCAGCTCCGGCGGGATGACGAGGCGGCGCACGCCGCCGACGCGCATTCCGGGGATGCCGCGCTGCCAGCCCGCGATGACTCCGTTCAGGGAGAACTGAGCGCGCTGGTTCGGCCCGTTGAAGATGGCTCCCTTGTTCTCCGCGGCCGTGTTGCTGTAGAGCCAGCCCGTATAGACCACCGTCACCGTCTGGCCCGCGATCACGGTCGCCCCGCCTCCGTCGCGAAGATCGGTCTGGCTGTACGGGGCGGTCCCCGTCGGCGGCAGGGACGGCGCGGTCGGAGAGTCGTTGCCGCCTCCGCAGGCAATCGTGGCAATGACGGAAACGGCGGCGAGCGAGGCGAACAGGTGTCGTCGGGTCATGTTGGTCGAAGCAGGCGCTCGTCCGATCATAAACGAAGCCCGCCGCCGCGCCCTTTCGGACGCAGTCGGCGGGCTCAGAACCTCAGAACCCCAGAACCTCAGAACCCAGAACCCGAGAACCCCAGAACCTACTTCACAAAGAGCATCTCCCGGTACGTCGGCATCGGGTAGAGCTCGTGCGGGATGACGACCTCGAGCTGATCCCCGAGATCGCGGAGCGCGGCCATCGCGGGGACAATGGTGTCGCGCATGTACTTCGCGTGGTGCTCGGGCGAGCCGCCGTTGTGCTCCAGCGCCTGGGCCAGCTTCTCGGTCTGCGCCCGGAAGCGATCCACCAGGCCGACGATCTTCGCCAGGTGCTTCGCGCCTTCCTTGCTGGGCACGCCGCCCGCCTTGGCGGCCGCCACGCTCTCGCCGACGCGCTTCTGGTACTCGAGGCCGGCGGGAAGGATGTAGCGGTTGGCCATCAGCACCATCAGCTGTGCTTCCACGTTGATGGTCTTGCTGTAGTTCTCGAGGTTGATCTCGTAGCGCGCGCGGAGCTCGCGCTCGTTGAGCACCTTGAACTTCTCGAAGACCTTCACGACCGCCGGCTGCACGATCTGCGGCAGGGCGTCCACGGTGTTCTTCAGGTTGAGCAGGCCCCGGTTGGCGGCCTCCTTCTGCCATGCCTCCGAGTAG
>CAZLBU010000060.1:0-1960 GCA_964557815.1 uncultured Bifidobacteriaceae bacterium
GTCGATGGCCGCCCACGCCTCGTCCAGCGTGATCCGCTCGGTCGCGATGAGGACAATTGCGCCAAGCAGAGCGATGCCCGTGCGATCCATCCTCAGCCCGGGAAACTCCCCGAGCATCATGCCGAGATAGACGAGGGCGAAGACACCAACGATGACGTAGTCCATTGAGGTGCGGGCGGGTGCGAACAGGTGCGGGCGGGTGCGAACGGGTGCGGGCAGGTGCGATCAGGTGCGGGCGGGTGCGAACGGGTGCGGGCGGGTGCGAACGGGTGCGGGCGGGTGCGAACCGGTGCGGGCGGGTGCGAACCGGTGCTGAGAGGTGCGCGTGACTCCACGACCCGCACCCGCGGCACCAGCCTGCACCTGCCAGCCCCCCGCACCTGCCCGCACCTGCCGGCACCTGATCGCACCTGTTCGCACCTGCCCGCACCTGTTCGCACCTGCCCGCACCTGTCAATACTTCCAGCTCTTCAAATCCGCCCCCGGCGGCGCGGTCTTCTGCATCCGCTCCACCGCTTTCGGGATGAACATCTGGTGATACCGGAGGCGCGAGAGCGCGTTTGGACGAGTGGGATCGCCGTTCCAGCAGTGCTCCGCGCGGTCGCCGTAGGCCACCTCGCCGTTGTAATACGGCTTCGTCGTCGACTCGAGGAACTGCTCGGCGAGGTAGACCGCGTTGTTCAGGTAGTAGTTGTCCATGTCGCCGACATAGAGGTGGAGCTTGCCCTCGAGCTTCGCGCCGAGGCCCTTCTCCCAGTCACGCCGCAGGATGTGAACGAGGTCGAAGTTCTCGCGCCAGTACTCGGCGACCTTCTTGTCGATCACGCCGGTGCGCTTGTCCCAGATGCGCGCGGGGTAGCCGTCGGGACCAACCGGGGAGTAGGTGGCCTCCCACACGTCCCACTGCTGGCCCGAGCGCGTCCTCGTGCCCAGCACCAGTTCCAGGCGGTTCATCTCCTCGAGCGTGGCGTCCACGTGCCCGAGGTAGTTGCGATGTCCGGGTCGAGCCGTCTTCTTCCAGTCCCCCTCCACGAAGTACGCATTGCGGTCCTCGTAGAGGTTCACGACGGTGTAGGCACGGAAGTCGATGGGATCCGGGCAGGCGATGTAGGCGCCATTGAAGTCGTCCGGGTAGAAGACCTGGGCCGCCATGGCCTCCCACCCGCCGGTGGATCCTCCGTACATGAAGCGCGCCCAGCCCTGCCCGATGCCGCGGTACTTCTTCTCGATGTAGGGCAGCAGTTCCTTGACGATGGCGTCGCCCCACGGGCCGGCGTTGGCGGAGTTCACGGCGTAGCTGTCGTCGTAGAAGGGCGTTGGGTGCTGGATCTCGATGACGATGGCGCGCGGGAAGCCGGGGCCGGTCCACTCCTTGTAGAACTGGTGCGCGTACTGCTGCTGGATGCGGTTGTAGCCGGCGAGGTTGAAGCGCGCGGCGAAGTCCGGTTTCAAGTCGGGGTCCGGCGGCTCCGGGCGGAAGCCGGTGAAGGTGTAGGGGAAGTGCCCGTGGTAGATGAAGAGCGGGTAGCGTGCGTCCGGATGCGTGTCCCACCCCTCGGGGAGCAGGACGTTGGCGCCCAGGTGCATGGGACGGCCCCAGAACTTCGTCAGCAGCGCGCTCTGGATGCGCTCGTGGCGGATGTACTTCGTGTCGGATGGCGGCGAAATCGGTGGAATTACCTTGTCCAGCGTGATCTCCACGGCCTCGCCGTTCGGCTCCACACGGACTTCGACCGGCGTGCTGTACAGATTGCCGGGCGCCTGGTTCCACTGCTGGCCCTCGCCCTGGTCCGGCGGCAGGCTCACGACGTGCCCGTCGGCTCGCCGGAAGGTCTGGTAGCGATTCAGCACCACCTGCACCCGATAGCGGCCTGGCGGCACGTTGCGGAGGCTGCGAATCGGATAGCCCCAGGCGCTGGCGTCGATAACCACGGGTCGGCCGGGTCGTACGTCTTGGACG
>CAZLBU010000060.1:1970-11794 GCA_964557815.1 uncultured Bifidobacteriaceae bacterium
CATCGGCAGTTTCACCGTGAAGCCGTCGGCCCGCTTGAAGGTCTCGTACTTGTGCAGGAGCGCCTGCACCGTGTAGGTGCCCGCCGGGACCTGCGAGATGCTGGCGAGGGGAAAGCCTGGCACCGCGGGATCGATCACGACCGACGTCGTGCCCTTCCACCCCTCGACGTCCACGCCGAAGATCTGCTGTGCGTTGGCGCCGGTGCCGATCTGGAAGCGAGGCTCGCCGCGCCGGCCATCCTTTGCCAGCATCAGGAGCAGGCGCCCGTCCTCGACACCCGCGTGTCCCGGAGGAAGGTTCACGAAGAAGAGGAGCGAACCGGGCTGTGCGGCGCGCGTGTCCATCCACGCAACCGTGCAGGCCAGTGCCAGGGCGAGCACAAACATTCGGACGCGTTGCATGCGGCGGAGTGTAGCATTCAGTGGCAAACACGGGTGTAGGGGGCAAGGGTGCAGGGTGCAAGGGTGCAGGGTGCAAGGGTGCAGGGTGCACGGGTGCAGGGGGCAAGGGTGCAGGGGGCGGAGGGAACACGGGTCGCATGACGAGTAAGGCTGGGCACCACCGCGTGGCCGGCATCGCGGCGTGCGTCGCGCTGGTCGTGGCCGGTCTGGTGGCGCAGGAGATCCCGCGGCCCGTCGGCCGGGTCAACGACTTCGCGGCGCTGCTGAACGCCGATCAGCAACAGGCGCTCGAGACGCTCCTCGAAGGCCTCGAGCGCGACACGACGGCGGAGGTGGCGCTGGTCACCGTGCGCGAGCTCGGCGGCGTGTCCGTCGCAGAGTACGCGAACCGGCTGTTCAACGAGTGGGGCATCGGTCAGAAGGGCAGGGACAACGGCGTGCTCATCCTCGTGGCACTGAGAGACCGCGAGATGCGCATCGAGGTGGGGTACGGCCTCGAGGGCGTCCTGCCCGACGGGCTCGCTGGCGAGATCGTCCGCGAGAACTTCACGCCGCACTTCCGGGAGAATCGATACGCCGAGGGGATCGCCGAGGGCACAGCGCGCGTGGTCGACATCGTGCGGCGCAACGAGACGCTCACCGCCGGGCAGCTCGCCGCCATCGATGCCGCGGCGCACGAGGCCACCACGTCGTGGGGCATGGCCGCGATGCTGAGCCTGTTCGTCGGCATCGGCGCGTTCACGTTCGGCACCGCCGCCGGCGCCAAGGCCATCTCACAACTGCTCTTCGGGCTGGTCTTCACCGGCTTCGCCCTGTTCATGGGGATGATGGGCGCCCCGCGGCTCGGGGTCGTGCTGCTCTTCCTCTTCGCCGCCGGTATCGCCGTGTTGGGATTCGTCCTCGGGCGACGGCCGTCGTGGCGCAGGAGCATCCGAGGGACGCGCAAGGGCGCGGGCGGGTCGGGGTGGGTGATTGGCGGAGGCGGCGGCTCCGGATCGTCGCGCAGCAGCGGGGGTGGATCGAGCAGCTTCGGCGGCGGACGTTCGGGCGGCGGGGGCGCGAGCGGGCGATGGTGATCGTGTCGGGAGTCGGAAGTCGAGCCTCCGGGGTGAACCATGACGGACGTGGCCGCTTGAGGAGAGGGGCCTCGCTGCTCGCTGCGGGCGTGCTGCTGGCCGTGGGCACGCTCCACGGACAGTTCCCAGAGCCTCGCGGCCCAGTCAATGACTTCGCCGACCTCCTCACCGACGCCGAGGAGCGCACGCTGTCCGACCTCGCAGAGGCGGTCGAGGCCGAGACCACGGCCGAGATTGCCGTCGCCACCCTCACCTCGCTCGACGGCATGCCGGTCGAGGAGTATGCCAACCGGCTGTTCGCGCAGTGGGGGATTGGCCAGGCCGACAAGGACAACGGCGTCCTCATTCTCGTGGCGCCGAATGAGCGCGAGATGCGCATCGAGGTCGGCTACGGCCTCGAGGAGATCCTGCCGGACGGCCTGGCGGGACAGATCATCCGCGAGTCGTTCACGCCGGCCTTTCGCGATGGCGAGTACGCCCGTGGCATCCTCGATGGCACCGCGCGCGTCGCCGCCATCGTCAGGCGCAACCAGCCGCTGACCGCGGAGCAGCGCGCCGCATTGGAGCGCGCGACGGCGGCGGAGTCCGAGATCCCCATCGAATGGCTGCTCGTACCGTTCTTCGGGCTCTTCGTTGTTCACCGGCATCCCGATGGCGATGGCGCTGCTCATCGTCTCGCGAACAGGGGTGTGGATCCTGGTGGCCCTCGGCGTCGTGGCCTTCATCGTGGGAGTGCTCATCGGCCGGAACCCGAAATACCGCGCCGAACTGCGCGGTTCGCGGGGGAGCTCGAGACGAGGCTGGGTCTGGGGCCAGGGCGGAAGCGGCGGGAGCGGACGCGGGTCGTCCGGCTGGTCGGGCGGAGGCTCGTCGGGCGGCTTCAGCGGCGGCAGTTCCGGCGGCGGCGGCGCGAGCGGGCGGTGGTGATGGAGTCGGGAGTGGGGAGTGGGGGGCTGGAGCCGGGACGCGGAGGGAACCCGAGAACCTGAGAACCCGAGAACCCCAGAACCCCAGAACCCCCGAACCTACTTCCTCCTGACCACCCGATACACGCCCTCGTGGTTCGGCTTGCCGTTCTCCCAGTTGCCCCACGTCGCGCGGATCTCGTCCGGCCCCAGGAACTCGAACTTCACCGAGTGCATGTGCGAGGTGACGGCCGGGTCGATGTTCGCGCCGCCGTCGAAGTCGAACACGAGCGTGTTGCCGGTCACGGTCTTCGCCCGCATCCGCGGCTGGTTGCCGGCGGAGCAGTAGTGCGTGAGGACGAGGTCGTTGCCGTCCTTGTGATACATCGTCACCATCTCGGCAGGAGTGCCGACGGGGAAGGTCTCGACGACGGTCGTGCCGCCCCCGGTGATGCGGCCTGCGCCCTTCAGCAACGACGGCGCAACGTGTACCGCGTCAGGCTCGAATCCTGAAATTCCTCATCATCCCCATGTCCTCGTGCTCGAGGATGTGGCAGTGATAGAGGTACAGGCCGGGGTGCGTCGAGAAAGTCACCTGCACACGGACGGTCTCGCCGGGCAGGACCAGCACTGTGTCGGTGGCAGACGAGTCCGAGACGCCCTCGCGGAGCGCGTTCCCATCCGCGCCCGCGCGCGAAAGCACGCGGAACTGCGGACCGTGCAGGTGCACGGGATGCGCCATCGCCATGCCCATCGGGTTGACCTCGTTCCGGAGCTCCCAGATATGTGTGGAGCCGGGGGCAACCGTCTCCTCCGCGGCTACGCCCTCCATTTCGAACGTGCGGCCGCCGAGCAGCCAGTTCATCTGCATGAAAGCCAGGGACACGCGGCGCACCGGAGCATCCGGCTGGACTTTCCACTCCGCGGGGGGCGTGGCAAGCCGCTCGGGCAGGCGCATGCGCGGGGCTGAGGCATTCGACACCTTCAGCGTCATCAGCGTGAGCGGCGCGCCCTGTGCGAGCGGTCCCGTTTCGCCCATCATCATGCCGACGTGGCCGACCGCGGCCTCGGGGAAGGCGAGGCTCCGCAGGTGCAGCTCCGATCCCGCGGCTCTCTCCGAGAGGTCCAGCAGCACGTCCGCCCGCTGCCCGGGCGCCAGCGTGAGGGCTTTCATCTCGCGGGCGCGCTCGAGCAACCCGCCGTCGCTGCCGATGACGGTGATGGGCGTGTCGTCGCTCCATGCCAGCTTGTAGATGCGCGCGTTGGACCCGTTCAGCAGCCGCATGCGGTACGTGCGTCGATCAACGGCGATGGTGGGCTGCGGCCGCCCGTTCACGAGCACGCGGTCGCCCAGCCAGCCGTTCATGGTCTGCATCATCTCCGCCATGCCGCCGCCCATGCCCATGCCGCGGCCGCCCTGGCCCCGTCCCATGCCGCCGCCCATCCCACGCCCGCGACCGCCGCCCATGCCCATGCCGCGCATGCCGCCGCCGATGCTGCTGGTGTAGACGAGCTGGTTGTCCCCGTCGAAACGGCGGTCCTGGAGCACGCACACCAGCTCACCGGATCCCGAGGGCAGCCCGAGCGCCTTCTCCTCGGGATCCGAGACGAGCAGCATGCCCGCGAGACCCTGATAGACCTGCGCGCCCGTCCGCTGGTGCGGATGCGGGTGATACCAGTAGGTGCCTGCGCGGTTGGTCACCTCGAAGTCGTAGACGTACTCGCGCCCGCCGTTCACCGCGAGCCTCGGGTGCCCGTCGGCGAGTTCGGGCACGTCCAGGCCGTGCCAGTGGACGATGGAAGGCTCGTCGAGCCGGTTGCGGAAGCGGATGCGCACGCGCTGTCCCCGCTCGAGCCGGATGATGGGGCCGAGCCATGAGTCCGGAATCACCTGCAGCGTGTCGGGCGCGCCCTTTTCGACCCGGCCCGTGAAGCGCCACACGCGCGTCGGGGCGCCCGGCAGCACGTTCAACTCGGCCGGCTCGGCGGTGACCGCCAGTTCGACGTCCGGCGCGGGGCGGGCCTGCGCGGCGTCCAGGCGCGGCCGCGCATCCAGGCCGAGCGCCCCGAACGCGGGCGCGAGCGGCGAAAGTCCCAGCAGCTTCAGTACATCGCGGCGGTCCATCTACTTCGAGCCTCCCAGTAGAGCCATCAGTGCCCACGCCGTGGTGGACAACCGCTGTGTCGCGCTCTCCGCGGCGCCTCCACGCATGGTCGCGGGCCAGCTGCCGTCGGCGCGTTGTTGCGCCACCAGGTACGCGCGCCCCTTCGCGATGGCGTCGCGAAGCTCCTCGACCCGGTACGTGGAGCGGGCCAGCCGCGGATCCTTCTCCAGTTCCTGAAGGGCGATGAGCACGAGCGCGGTGTCGAAGACCGTGGCGGACGAGGCGCCGGGCTCGGCGCCCCACCCTCCACTCTCGCGCTGCGCGAAGCGCAGCATGTTCAGCAGCCTTGCCCGCTGCTTGTCGGCCATCACGTCCGACGTGACGCCGAGGCCGAGGACGATGCCGGCGGCGTCGGAGACGGTGGTGGCCTCTGCCGTGCGAGTCCAGCGGTCCGTTTGTGCCACCGCGAAGTCGTCGGGCTCGCGGCCGGATCCGATGAGCGCCGTGCGGGCCATCCAGGTGGCGACGGCCGTGCCCCAGGTGAGCGGCGTGTGCGGCGGGTCGGATGCGTCCGGCACCCAGGACCCGTCCGGCATCTGGTCGGCCAGGATGATCTTCGCCGCCTCGACGAGCGCCGGCGACGGGTTCAGGTCCTTCTCCCCGGCCGCCGTGAGCGCCGAAGCAAATTGCAGCCGCATCAGCACCTCATCGTCGCCATGCCCCTTGTTGGCGGACCAGGCTGTCGGGGCCTCGAGGAACGCGCGCACGTCATTGAGCGCGTTGCCGACGCCGTGCCCGCGATGGGCAGCCATGAACAGTGCCCGCGCGGCGTCGCCGGTGTGGTGGCAGGATGCGCAGCCGTTCGCGGCGCGCCACGCCGGGACCTCCTTCAGGAGGTATGCGACGGCCTTCGCCTCGGGTGTCGCGGGCGCCTGGGCCTGGGCGATGGCCAGAGCCGCCACCCAGAGCGCGGCGACGGCGAACAAGGACCTCATGGAGAGATGGTACGCGAATCCGAGGCCCTGTGATTGTCTGCGTTCATCTGCGTCCATCTGCGGCCTCTGCGTCCATCTGCGGCCTCTGCGTCCATCTGCGGCCCCGGCGTTACAATCAGCGTCGCATGTCTCGTCCCTTTCGCGCCGGCCAGTCCGTTGAAGATCACTGCCGGCAGTGCCACGAAGACCGCATGCACACCGTCATCGTCGTGGATTCCGCGTCGCAGCCGCTCCGCGTGCGCTGTGACTACTGCGGGAGCGAGCACAACTACCGCGGGGGACCGCGGACGACGGTGTCGGGAGCCGGCATTGGGAAGTGGGGTGGTGGGAGTAGTCGGGAGTCGGCCGTCGGGAGTCGGGAGTCGGGAAGTCGGCTCACACCCACGGCGAGCGGGGCGACGGCAGGCTCCTCGCGGCAGGCGCCACTTGTGCCGCTCGTCAGCGAGCGTGAGCGGCGTTATTCGGACGCCGGGGATCAGGGACCAGAGGGCGGGGATCAGGAGGCAGGTGCAGACATGTCAGCCGTTGATTTCGAGACCTTGCTGCGCCGCGTGATCCGTGAGGAGACCGGATTGACCGCGGTCGCGCCCGCCGAGAAGTGGCGCGGCGGTGATCTCGTGCTTCGCCCGGGCAAGCCCGGCGTGCAGGAGAAGAGCTGGCCCATCGAGACGTTCTTCCACAAGGTCGTGATGCTGCGGAACCGCCTGCGGACGCTGGAGCAGCAGGTGAACGCGTCGGACCTGCCGGACGACCAGAAGCTGAAGCTGCAGGGCTACATCACGGGGTGCTACGGCTCGCTCACCAGCTTCAACGTGCTGTTCGCGGACGAGGAGGACAAGTTCGCGGGCGCCGGTGAGTAGGGGAGCGGGCGCCCCAGCCCATTGACGATTGCTGATTGGTGATCGGGTGATTCATCGGGTGATCGGATGAATGAGGCATCGCCGCATTCGATTGGTTCAATGCGGCAATGGGACATTGCGCCAATCCGAATGGCGCAGTG
Organism: uncultured Bifidobacteriaceae bacterium; assembly: GCA_964557815.1. Lineage (GTDB taxonomy): Bacteria > Acidobacteriota > Vicinamibacteria > Vicinamibacterales > UBA2999 > VFZN01. The sequence continues at coordinate 8,454 of CAZLBU010000060.1, forward strand.
CCCAATCGCTCAATCACCCAATGAATCGCCCAATCCTCAATCGGCAATCATCAATGGACAGTTACTCCGGCAGAGTGTCCCCCTTCGGCTCCGGCAGCAGCGTGGAGCAGAACAGCCCGACGCCATAGACGAAGAGCGCCACCGCCGCCGACGCGTACGCCAGCCGCATCTGCGGCGTCGTGCCCGGCATGACGTTGGTCAGCTGCGTCGTCACGAACGCGAAGCCCGTGCCCAGCATCCGGCCGCCGATGTTGGCGGCGAAGCCCTCGCCGGTGCCGCGCAGGTGCGTGGGGTAGACGCGCGGCAGGTAGTTTCCCCAGAAGCTGAACTGCGCGACGGTGAAGAAGCCCGCGAGGAACATGCCCCACTGCGTGAGCGACAGGCTGTGGTTCGCCGCGTAGAAGAAGACCAGCGGCACCATGACGAGGCCGGGGATCTGGAACAGGCGAATCACTTTCCGCCTCGAGACGATGTGCAGTGCGACGAAAGCCAGCGCAAAGCGGCCCACCAGCCCGCCCACTTCCTGGTACGCCTGCACGCCGGCGGCCGTCTGCTGCTGCTGCGGGCCGGGCAGCGTCCGCACCTCCGGCAGGCCGGGGACGATGCGCGGCATCTGCTGGATGGCGCCGAACGCCGCGCCGTAGGCGCAGGCGAACATGATGGTGGTGACGATGGTGGTGCGGCGCAGCTCCGGCGTGAAGAGGGCGGCCAGTGACGGGCGCTTCAACGTGCCGGAGGCCTTCTTCGCCTTCCAGGCGGGCGACTCCGGCAGGAAGGGCCGGATGATGATGAGCGGCAGCGCGGGGATGACCCCCGAGATGAGCGTGTAGCGCCAGGGCGAGTGGCCGCCGGCAATCTCGGGGAAGCTCTGCGCCCAGGTCACCGCGATGGCGTAGGCGCCGGTCACCATCAGGCCGCCGATGGACGAGAAGGCCTGCGTGTAGCCGAGTGCGGCCTCGCGCTGTTTCGGGTCCTCGAAGAGTTCGGCGATCCACGCGACCGCCGCGACGAACTCCACGAAGACCCCGATGTAGGTGGTGGAACGCAGGACGAGCAGCATCGTGATGTTCGTGGAGAAACCGGCCGCCATCGCCGAGAAGGCATAGAGCAGGATGCTCCAGACCAGCACGCGGCGCCGGCCGAAGCGGTCCGTCAGGTAGCCGCCCAGCAGGCCGAACGCGCCACCGACGATGGCCGGCACCCAGAAGAACATCCCGACCCAGAAGTTGAAGTCGGGCGTGCCGGGCTTGAAGCCCGTCAGCTCGCCGATGGCCGGACCCACCACCAGCGGGGCCATCAGCACTTCGTAGATGTCGAACGCGAAACCCAGCGCCGCGATTGCGCAGATCAGCCACTGCAGGGGAGTGAGACGGGGCATGTCACCTCAAGGCAGAAGGCAGAAGGCAGAAGGCAGAAGGCACAAGGCACAAGGCACAAGGCACAAGGCACAAGGCAGAAGGGGTGGTCAACGGCACTCGTTGGTCGCGCGTAGTATACGAGACAGACACCATGACGACGTTTCGAATCGCAATCCTCCTGGCTACCATCACGTGGGGATCGACGCCGCTCGCCGCCTGGGCCCAGACGAGCGCCAGCGTGTCGGGCCGGGTGCAGGACGCCAGCGGGGCCGTGCTGCCCGGCGTGGCCATCACGGCGCGCCAGGCCGACACCGGCTTCGAGCGCACGACCACATCGGACATCGAGGGCCGCTACGCGCTGCCCGCGCTGCCCTCGGGCGCGTACGAGATACGCGCGGAGCTCCAGGGGTTCCGCACGCTGGTCCGCCGCGGCGTCACGCTCACGATTGGCGAGAACGTGTCCGTGGACCTCGCCCTCGAGGTTGGCGGCGTCACCGAAGCGCTCACGGTCACTGCCCAGACACCCACCGTCAACACCCGTGCCGGGGATCTCAGCTACCTCGTGGACGCGCGCGCCATCGAGCAGCTGCCGCTGAACGGCCGGAACTACACCGACCTGGCGTACCTGCAGCCCGGCGTCGTGCCCTACCCGCACCGGGATGGCGGGTCGGTGGTGGCTCACGGGCTGGGCATGAGCGTGAACGGGCAGGACCCGCGCGCCAACGTGTACCTGCTGGACGGGACGCTCCTGAACGACATGACCAACGGCCCGGCGGGCAGCGCCGCCGGGACGGCTCTGGGGATGGATACCGTCCAGGAGTTCCGCGTCGAGACCAACGCCTACAGCGCGGAGTTCGGCCGCATGGCCGGCGGCCAGGTGAACGTGTTGACGAAGGCTGGGACGAATGCCATCCGCGGCACGGCCTTCGAGTATCACCGGAACGACGCGCTGGACGCGAAGAACTACTTCGACGTCGGGGACCAGCCTCCCTTCACGCGCAACCAGTTCGGCGGCACGCTCGGCGGACCGCTCCAGCAGGACCGCCTGTTCTACTTCGTCGGCTACGAAGGCCTTCGGGAGAACCTTGGCCGCACCCTCACGTCGGCCGTGCCCGACGCCAACGCGCGGCAGGGCCTGCTGCCGAACCCGGCCGCGCCAGGCACTCTCCTCAACGTGGGCGTGAACGCCGCGGTGTCGCCGTACCTGAACGCGTATCCCATGCCCAACGGCGCGAGCCTCGGCGACGGCACGGCGCTGCACAGCTTCCAGTTCGACCAGACGCTGGACCAGGACTTCCTGCAGGGGCGCATCGACTACAACCTCGCGCCCGGCGCCCAGCTCTTCGCGCGCTACACGCTGGACGATGCGGACCAGTGGCTGCCGACGGACTACCCGCAATTCCCGCGCGCGTTCGTGTCACGCAACCAGTTCTTCACGGGGGAGTACCGGCAGGCGATCTCGACGAACCTGTTCGGCACGTTCCGCTTCGGCTACAGCCGCACGCGCGTGGGGCAGGACGTCGAGGCCGACACGACCTTGCCACCCTTCGTGCCCGGGCGCGCGCTCATCGGCAACATCGACGTGGGCGGCCTCCAGCGCTTCGGCACGCAGGCGTCGGTGGACGTGCGGTTCCTCCAGCAGGTGATCAGCTTCCAGGGCGACGGCGCCTGGAACCGCGGCCGGCACCTGGTGAAGTTCGGCGGCCTCGCCGAACGCTACCTGCAGGACATGGTGAACCCCACGTTCAGCCTGGGCACCTACCAGTTCCCCAATCTCCGCGCGTTCATGGAGAATCGGCCCACCACCTTCATCGGCCTCACGCCGGAGGCGACGTTCGAGCGGAACTGGCCGTTCTGGATCGCGGGTGTCTACGCGCAGGACGAGTTCCAGGTGCACCCGCGCGTCACCCTCAACGCCGGCCTGCGCTGGGAGTTCATGTCGATGCCCATCGACACGGGCGGACGCGACTCCGCGCTCGTCAA
>CAZLBU010000061.1:0-7371 GCA_964557815.1 uncultured Bifidobacteriaceae bacterium
ATGGACGCCGCCCGCCTGCTCGAGGAGAAGTGCCACGAGTTCTCGGTGGACGGCTCGGTGGTGCAGATTCACCCGGGCCCGGTGGTGACCACGTTCGAGTTCAAGCCCGATGCCGGCGTGAAGTACTCGAAGGTCACCGGCCTGTCGGACGACTTGTGCCTGGCCATGAAGGCCGAGTCGGTGCTGATCGATCGCATCCCCGGCAAGTCCACCGTGGGCATCCAGATCCCGAACCCGAACCGCGAGGCCATCTCGCTGCGCGAACTGCTCCAGTCGGAGGTCTACACGCGCACGCCGTCGAAGCTGACGCTGGCTCTTGGCAAGACCATCCATGGCGAGCCGTACATGGCGGATCTCGCCACCATGCCGCACCTGCTCATCGCCGGTTCGACGGGCACGGGGAAGTCCGTGGGCCTCAACGCGATGCTCACCAGCATCCTCTACCGCGCGACGCCCGACGACGTGCGGATGATCATGATCGATCCGAAGCGGCTCGAGCTGGGGATGTACGACGACATCCCGCACCTGCTGACGCCGGTCGTCGTGGATCCCAAGAAGGCGGCCAATGCCCTGCGCTGGGCCGTCCGCGAGATGGAGGAGCGCTACAAGACGCTGGCCGCGTTCGGCGTGCGGAACATCGAGCAGTACAACCGCAACGTCCGCGCCATGATCGAGGCGAAGGAGGCGCCGAAGGACGGCGAGCCGCCGCGTCCCCTGCCCTTCATCGTCGTCGTAGTGGACGAGCTCGCCGACCTGATGATGGTGGCCGGCAACGAGGTGGAGGAATCGATCTGCCGGCTTGCCCAGATGGCGCGCGCGGTCGGCATCCACCTGATCCTGGCCACGCAGCGCCCCTCGGTGGACGTCATCACGGGTCTGATCAAGGCGAACCTGCCGTCACGCATCTCGTTCCGCGTTTCCTCGAAGATCGACTCGCGGACGATTCTCGACAGCAACGGCGCCGAGCAGCTGCTCGGCAAGGGCGACATGCTGTTCCTCCCGCCGGCCTCGTCGCGGCACATCCGCCTGCACGGCCCGTACATCTCGGAGCAGGAATCGGCCCGCCTGGCGAGCTTCCTGCGCAAGCAGGGCAAGCCGACGTTCGACGAAACCATCACCGCCGACGACAAGAAGGGCGGCCCGGACGACCTGGAGTTCGAGAAGGACGAGCTGTACGACGAGGCCGCGCGCATCGTCGTGCAGAGCGGACAGGCCTCGATCTCGTACCTGCAGCGCAAGATGCGGATCGGCTTCAGCCGCGCCGCGCGGCTGGTCGACATGATGGAGGCCGAAGGCCTGGTGTCCCCCGCCACCGGAGGCAAGGCCCGCGAGGTGCTCGTGGGCCGCGATTACTTCGACGAAGTGGACGCGCAACTGCGATGAGCGAGCTGCCGATGGCACCCATTCGACGAATCGCCGCACTGGTCCCGCTGGTGGCGCTGCTGGGAGGGGCGTCCCCCGCGTGGGCGCAGACGGCCGAGGTGCGCTACGAGCGGGCCTTCGAGCGCGAAGGCCCGCTGCGCGCGCGGCTGGAGGCCACGCCCGACCCCACCGCCGCCGAGCGCACCGCGACGCTGCGCGAGGTCACGCGACTGGTGACGGCCTACGAGGCCATCGTGCGGCGGTTCCCGCGCTCGGGCTACTCGGACAACGCCCTGTGGCAGGGCGCCGGCCTGGCGGAGGCGGCGTACCGGCGCTTCGCGCGCGCCGACGACCGCGCCAGGGCGATCACGCTGTACGGCTGGCTGATCCGCGAGTATCCCGGCAGCCCCTATGTGAGGCGTGCCCGCGCCCAGGTGGCTGGCCTCGAACAGGCGCGGTCAGTCGAGGCCGCGGTGCCGGCCGCTCCCGTCGCGGCGCCTGAGCCGCCGCCCCCGTCAGCCGGCATCCCGGTGCCTACGCTCACGAGCGCGCCCGTCGATGCGGTGCCGTCCCTCTCGTCCCCGAGCGCGCGTGTCCTGCTCTCGAGCATCCAGCGCGCCGTGCTGCCGAGCGCGGTCCGCGTCACCCTCCAGCTCGATCGCGAAGTGCCTTATCACGAAGAGCGCATCAGCGGACCCGATCGCGTGTTCTTCGACCTGAGGGGCGCCCAGCTGGCACCCGACCTGACGGACACGACGCTGACGTACGCGGACGACATCGTCCGGCAGATCCGGACGGGACGGCACCCCAACGGTACCGTCCGCGTGGTGATGGATCTCGACGGCGTGTCACGCCACACGGTCTTCACGCTCTACAATCCGTTCCGGCTCGTCATCGACTTCGAGCGCGCCGTGGCGGCGCAACCACGACAGGCCACGGTGACGGTGCCCGAGCGGACGACGAGCGGCCCCGGCAACGACGCGTCAGGTGCAGCGGCGGACCCGGCTCCGGTCGCCGCAACCGCCGCTCCGCCGGTCGCGACTCGCACCGACGCCCCGCCCCCGGCCTCCCTCCCCGCCCCGGCGGTCGCCGAGCCTCCGGCGGCTCCGGCTCAGCCGGCCTCGAACGCGGCCGGCGGGTATTCTCTCTCGCGGCAGCTCGGGCTCAGCGTGTCACGCATCGTGATCGATCCCGGCCACGGCGGCCGTGACCCGGGTTCGATGGCCCACGGCATCCGGGAGGCCGACCTGACGCTCGACGTCGCGCTACGCCTGGAGGCGCTCCTCCAGAAGGAGCCCGGCATCGAGGTGGTCCTCACCCGCCGCACGAACACCTACGTGCCCCTCGAGGAGCGCACCGCGATGGCGAACCGCGAGAGCGCCGACCTGTTTCTCTCCATCCACGCGAACGCGAGCCGCAACGTCGCGGCGCGCGGTGTGGAGACGTACTACCTCAGCTTCGCCTCGTCGCCGGACGCCGAGGCGGTGGCCGCGCGCGAGAACTCCGCCTCGGAACGCGCGATGCACAACCTGCCCGACATCATCAAGGCGATCGCCCTCAACAACAAGCTGGACGAGTCGAAGGACCTGGCGGCGATGGTGCAGGAGACGATGGTCACGCGGCTGCGCCGGTCGAATCGGAACCTGCGGAACCTCGGCGTGAAGAAGGCGCCGTTCGTCGTGCTGATCGGGGCGGGCATGCCCAGCGTGCTGGCCGAGATGTCGTTCCTCACCAACCGGCAGGAGGCGCAGCTGTTGAAGACGGCGGGCTACAAGCAGCGCATCGCGGAAGCCCTGCACGAGGCGGTGATGCGCTACCGGCGCTCGCTGAAGCGACAGTCCACGATCGCGGACGTGCCCTGAAGAGAAGGCAGAAGGCAAGACGGGCAGGAGGCTCGAGCCCTATGCCTTGAACAGATCGTGCTGGCCGCCGCGCGCCTCGATGATGGTGATGGCGCGCCGCGAGCGGTACCAGATGTAGAGGATGCCGGCGGTGATGCCCGCCACCACGGCGGCCGCCATGATGACCCCGGTGAGCCCGAAGGCCGCCACCGCGACGTCGATCATGCTGAGGCCCGGCGTGGGCTCCTTCCCGTCCTCGACGATGGTGACCGTCGGGACGGCGCCGTCGGGAATCCGTGGCGGCGACTGTGGCTGCAGCACGGTTTCAGTGTAGCACCCGCGCTATCGGGGCAGCGGGCCGCGGCCCAGTTCCACCAGCGTGCGGATGATGGCGCCGGTGGCACCGCGCGGCATCCAGGCCTTGGCCTCGTCCGCCCAGGCCGTGCCGGCGATGTCGAGATGGGCCCAGGGGCCGGGGCCGGCGAACTCCTTCAGGAACATCGCGGCAGTGACGGCCCCGGCCGGGCGGCCCGGGCTGTTGATCATGTCGGCGATGTCGCTCTTCAACGTCTCCTTGTATTCGTCGAAGAGCGGCATCTGCCAGACCTTCTCTCCCCCGCGGTCCGCCGCCGCGCGTATCGCGTCCACCCACGGCTGGGGCGCCCCGAAGAGCCCGGTGGTGATCCTGCCGAGGGCCACGATGCAGGCGCCGGTGAGGGTGGCGACGTCCACCAGATGAGTGGCGCCCATCTGCCGCGCATACCAGAGCGCATCGCCCAGGATCAATCGTCCCTCGGCGTCGGTGTTGTTGACTTCGACGGTCAGGCCCGACGCGCTCCTCAGGATGTCCCCTGGCTTGAGCGCGCGTCCCCCCGGCATGTTCTCGGCGGAGGCCACCACGGCGACGGCCCTGACCGGCAGCCGCAGCAGCGCCATCGCGCGGAGTGCCGCGACCACGGAGGCGGCGCCCGCCATGTCGTCCTTCATCCGTTCCATGCCGTCGGCGGGCTTGATCGAGATGCCGCCGGTGTCGAAGGTGATGCCCTTCCCGACCAGTCCCAGCATGACGTCGGCCGATGCACCCGCGGGCTCGTAGCGGGCGATGAGCATGCGCGGCGGCTCGGCACTTCCCCGCCCGACGCCCAGCAGCAGGCCCATGCCCAGGGCTTCCAGCCTGCCTTCGTCGAAGATCTCGACGGTGACTCCGTCGACCGATGCCAGAGAGGCCGCCTTCTCGGCGAGCGTCGCGGGCACGAGGAAGTTGCCCGGCTCGTTGATGAGGACGCGCGCCGAGTTGACCGCATCTCCGACGATGCGCCCGGCGGCGGCCCGGTCCGCCGCGCCCGCAGCAGCCGACACCAGCGTGACGTCGGTGAGGAAGAACCGCGCATCGGGGCGGCTCTTGTGGATGCCGCCGTCGAAGTTCGCCACGGTGAAGGCTTCGCCCAGGATGTCGACGCGGTCCGCAGCCTCCATGCGCCCCGGTTCGACGTCGAGCCAGGCCACGCGCGCTCGCCGCTGCTGGCGCGCGACCGACACGGCGCTGGCCGCCATCCGCCGGAAACGCTCAGGCCCCATCTCCTCGCGCGGGCCACCGCCCACGAAAAGGATGCGGGACGCGGTCCAGCCGCCGGCCACGATGGCGGCACTGAAGGACTCGAGCGCCTTGGGCGTGAATTCTCCGCGGGCCAGCGCCGCGCCGAGCGCACCACCGACGGCGGCGTCGAACTCCACGACGATGGCTGGGGAATGATCCTCGGCAACCGGGACCACCAGGACGTCCGCCTGGATGGAAGGGGATGGACCGCTCAGGACGTCTATGCGGGGGACTTCGTACGCGACAGGCATCGGAAACGACTCGGGCCGCGCGAGCTCCTCCGGGGACACGGGGAACGCGCTGGCGCCAGACCCGCTAGTTTATACCCGGTGGCCGCTTCCCCGCCGCACGCCGCTGCACGGTTCATGGAGGCCGGGCGAGCCGGTCAGAGCGACGGCATGAGCCAAAACGCGCAGGACACCACCACGTTGTAGACCACGAAGACGATGGCCGCATAGCCCATGATGTCGCGGAAGTCGATCCGCGCGGCGGCGAGCAGGGGCAGGGCCCAGAACGGCTGGATGATGTCGGTGGCCATGTCGCCCCAGGCGTACGCGAGGACCACCTGCGGCGTCGGCACGCCGAGGCGCATCGCGGCATCGACGAGGTAGGGCGCTTCGATGGCCCACTTCGAGCCCCCGGACGGGACGAAGTAGTTCACGAGGCCCGAATACCAGTAGAGCCACACGGGTAACGTCTCCGGCGTGGCAATCGCGGCAATGGTTTCTCCAACCAACCGCGCCAGATCTGTGCCCTGGATGACGCCGTACATGCCCGCATAGAACGGGAACTGCAGCACCACCCCCGCCAGCAGGCCCGCCCCGCGCTCGGAGGCCGCCAGCAGCGAGGCGGCCGAGGGGTGCAGCAGCACGGCCAGCATCAGGAACGCGAAGTTCAGCACGTCCAGGGTGAGCGCGAACCCCTTCGTCGCAAAGTACCACGCGAGCCAGCCTGCGCCGCACGCGGCGACGGCAAGCGTGAGGGCCCGCGAGTGATCGATGCGGCTGGCGATCGACGGCGTGTCGGGCGGCGGCGGCGGCTCGAACCGCTCCAGCCGATCGAGCAGGGCCGGGTCGATGGGGCGTGCCTTCCCCGCAGGCGGGTGGAGCATGGCGGCCAGCAGCACGAGTAGCGAAACGACCACCACGGTCAGCCCGAGGTTGAACGGGCTGAAGACCGTGGCGGACACGGGGATGAGGCCGATCGTGGGCTCGAGGAAATGGCCGGGGGTGGCCACCAGCAGTGGCGCCGACGCCGAAAGGCCCGCATGCCACGTCGCACCCATGCCGAAGTACGCGGCGCACACCAGCAGGCGGTAGTCCACGCGCGGCTCGGCCCTGACGACGTGCCGCACGAACATCGCGCACCCGACGAGGCTGAGGCCCCAGTGGACCCAGGCCAGGCCCATGGAGACCATGGCCATCAGGACGACCGCGCCACGCGGGCTCCTTGCCAGGCCGGCCAGCCGCCCGAAGGCCCGATCGACGACCGGCGCCGTGGACACCAGGTAGCCGGAGAGGACGACCAGGGCCATCTGCATGGCAAAGGGCACCAGCGTCCAGAATCCGTTGCCCCACTCGATGAGGATGCGTGACGGCGGGGCACCGGCGAGGCCGGCGGCCAGCGCGAAGGTGAAGAACGTGAGGATGAGGGCGATGGCAAACGCGCTGGGAACGAACCGCGCGGTGACCTCGCTCAGGCGGACGGCCAGGGTGGCGAGCATGGAAGTGAGAAGCCAGCAGTCAGAAGAGAGAAGTCCGATATCTTACCGTTCACTTCTCACTTCCAGCCCTGCTTCCCACTCCCAACTTCTCACTTCCGGCTTCTCACGCGCCGGCCCCGATCGGTGGCGGGGTCGTGTTCCAGCGGCCGAACCCGGTCATCAGCGTCGCGCCCAGGCCGATGGTCCAGATCAGAAACTCGGCGATGGCGCCCGCGACGAGCACGCCAAAGGCTGCCAGCCGCAGCGGCTCGGGCGCCACGCCCAGCAGGCGCGCGAGGAGCGTCGGCGTGAGGATGAGGAACATGCCCAGCGCCGTGGCCAGGACGGCGCTCCGCGGGCGCCAGCCGAGGCGATCCTCGAGCCACTCGCCCAGGCGGCATGCGAGCGCCGTGAAGCCGAGGAGCAGCGCGACGAGAGCCACCAGGATCGCGACCGGCACCAGCAGGAAGACGAACGGCAGTCCGATGATGGTGAGCCCGAGGGCGATGGAGAACACGAGCACCACGGGCAGGAAGAGCACCTCCGCCGCGAGCCCGATGATGGCAGCCCGCATGGGTTCGGCCGCGGCGGCCCTCCCGACCCGCGCAACGGGGCCGCGTGCCACGAGCAGCACGACGAGCATCAGGATGGCCAGGATGGAAACGCGGAACAGCGTGGCCGCCAGGCTGAGCCACCGGCCCGTGTTACCCCATTCGAGCCGGGGCCACCAACCGAAGAGGCCGGTCCGCCGGGACCAGTCGCCGAAGGACACGTAGCTGACGCCGCCCGAGAGCCGGGCCCCCTGGTCACGGATGAGCGTGCCGCCCACCAGGACGACGTCGCCGCGGACGTCGGCGGTCGGGCCGAGG
>CAZLBU010000061.1:7381-11731 GCA_964557815.1 uncultured Bifidobacteriaceae bacterium
GATCGCCTCCGACTACCAGGATGCCGTCCTCGACGCGGCCATCGATGCGCGCCGACCCGCCCACGACCGCCACGCCGTCGGTGACCTCTTCGTCACGGTCCACGTGGACGTCCTGCGCCACGGCGAACCGGGTGCCGGTGATGCGGTAGGTGACTGGGGGCGCCTCGCTCGTCGGGGGCGGCGCGGATGGTGGGGGTTGTGCGGCCGAGCCCGACGCGGGCGAGGCCAGAAGGAGGACCGCGAGCAGGGTGAGGGTGCGCACGTCATTCTGGACAGACGTCACGCCCGGCGTCGAAGTTCCGTCAGAAGCGGCCGACCGTGCCCTCCAGGTGCAACTTCGCTCCGGTGGCGGCACGCACGACGTCCTCGGTGGTGTCGCTGGCGATCTCCCTGAGCACGAGCCCGTGCGGCTTGACGTCGATGACCGCCAGTTCGGTGACGATCTGGCTCACCACTCGCACGCCGGTGAGCGGCAGCGTACACCGCTTCAGGATCTTGTGCCCGCCGTCCTTCGTCGTGTGCTCCATGGCGATGATGACGCGGCGCGCGCCGGCCACCAGGTCCATGGCCCCGCCCATGCCCTTCACCATCTTGCCGGGGATCATCCAGTTGGCCAGGTTGCCGTGCTCGTCCACCTCGAGCGCGCCGAGCACCGTGACGTCCACGTGTCCGCCCCGCACCATGGCGAACGAGTCGGCGCTGCTGAAGTAGCATGCGCCGGGCAGTTCCGTCACCGTCTCCTTGCCCGCGTTGATGAGGTCCGGATCCACCTGGTCCTCGCCGGGATACGGCCCCACGCCGAGCATGCCGTTCTCGGAGTGCAGCGTGATGTGGACGTCCGGCGGCACGAAGTTGGCCACGAGCGTCGGCATGCCGATCCCGAGGTTCACGTAATCGCCGTCCTTCAGCTCCCGGGCGATCCGGGAGACGATGCGCTCGCGCTTATCCATGGGAGACGGTCCGTTTCTCGATGCGCTTCTCGTAGTGGGCGCCCTGGAGGATGCGCTTCACGAAGATCCCCGGGGTGTGCACCAGGTCCGGCTCGATCTCGCCCGGCGCCACCAGCTGCTCCACCTCGGCGATGGTCACCCGGGCGGCCGTGGCCATCATCGGGTTGAAGTTGCGCGCGGTCTTCCGGTAGACGAGGTTGCCGACATGGTCGCCCTTCCAGGCCTTCACGAACGCGAAGTCGGCCTTGAGCGGCATTTCGAGCACGAACTGCCGCCCGTCGATTTCGCGCGTCTCCTTGCCTTCCGCGATGAGGGTGCCCACGCCGGTCGGCGTGAAGAAGCCGCCGATGCCGGCGCCGCCGGCCCGTATCCGCTCGGAGAACGTGCCCTGCGGGACGAGCTCGACCTCAATCTCCTTCTGGAGGAACTGGCGCTCGAACTCCTTGTTCTCGCCCACGTAGGTCGAGATCATCTTCCGCACCTGGCGGTTCTTCAGCAACGGGCCGATGCCGAAGTCGTCGGTGCCCGCATTGTTGCTGATCATGGTGAGGTGGCGGACCCCTCGCCTGAGGAGCGCGGCGAGGAGGTTCTCGGGGATGCCCGAGAGGCCGAAACCGCCGACCATGATCGACGCGCCGTCGCGGATGTCGGCGACCGCGGCGTCGGCGGTCTCGATCACCTTGTTCATCCCGTGATTATGGATCGAAGGTGAATCGGTGGGCACGCGCGAAGAGCGCCTCCACCTGCGCGCGGTTGGTGAGCCCATCGGCCGCGGCCTCGAGTTCGCGCGCGAGCGCGCGCAGGAGCGGCGCGACGGCGGCGGCGTTGGTGTCGAGGATGGGCGCCCACATCGAGGCCTCGCTGCGTGCCAGCCGCGTCGTGTCGCGGAGGCCGGCGCCGGCGTGCCGGAGGTCGTCGGCGGCGACGGTCTCTCCCACGCGTGCCAGCAGGGCCGTCGCCACGACCTGCGGGAGGTGGCTGATCGCGGCCACGAGTCGATCATGAGCTTCCCCATCGTCCGCCATCTCGACGGGAACGCCGCCCACCGTGGAGACGAAGTCGCGCGCACGGGCGACCGCTGCCGGGGTCGCGGGCCCGGCGACCAGGAACCAGGTGCGGCCGTCGAAGAGGTCCGCACGGGCCCCCCGGGGGCCGCTGCTCGTGCCGCCGGCCATGGGATGCCCGGGCACGAATTGCGTCAGGCCCGCCGCCCGGGCGGCACGGGCAATGGCCTGCTTGGTGCTGCCCGTGTCGGTCATGAGCGTCGCGGCAGGAGCGAGACTGGCGAGGCGTGGAATCAGCTCGAGAATCGCATCCACCGGCGCCGCCAGGACGACCGTGGTCGCGGAGGCCAGCGCGGCGAGCTCGTCCCCGCGATCGAAGCTGGCGACCACCGCTTCGGGGAACCGCCGCTCGTACGCGAGCCGCACGGACCGGCCAATCAACCCGTCGCCGACGATTGCCAGCCGCTCGCTCATCGAACCTTCGTGCTTTGAACGTTCGTGCCTTGAACCACAGTGGTTCGAACGTTTGTGCTTTGAACTACCGTGCCCACCCCCGCCGCGCCACCGGCTCGAGGCAGATGCTCCGCCCGATCGCCGGCGCGATGATCCGCAACTCCGCCATCAGCCGGTCGAACTGTCCCGGGAACAGGGACTGCGCGCCGTCGCTCATCGCGTGATCGGGATCGCAGTGCACCTCGATGAGGAGCCCGTCGGCGCCGGCGGCCACGGCGGCGCGCGCCATCGGCGCCACCTTGTCGCGCCGGCCCGTGCCGTGGCTCGGGTCCACGAACACCGGCAGGTGGCTCAACTGCTTCACGATGGGGATGGCCGAGATGTCCAGCGTATTGCGTGTGGCGGTCTCGAACGTGCGGATACCGCGCTCGCAGAGGATGACCTCGGTGTTACCGCCGGCGAGCACGTACTCGGCAGAGAGGAGCCACTCCTCGATGGTGGCCGAAATGCCGCGCTTCAGCAGCACGGGCTTGCGCGCCCGTCCCAGCTCGCGCAGGAGCGTGAAGTTCTGCATGTTGCGCGCGCCCACCTGGAAGATATCGGCGTACCGATCGATGACCTCGATCTGGCTGATGTCCATCACCTCGGTCACCAGCTTCAGATCGTGCGTGTTGGCCGCCGCCCGGAGCAGCCGCAGGCCCTCCTCGCCCAGTCCCTGGAAACTGTAGGGGGACGACCGCGGCTTGAAGGCCCCGCCGCGCAGCACCTTGGCGCCGGCGCGCTTCACGGCCGCCGCCGTGGAGTTCACCTGCGCCTCGTTCTCGGCCGAGCACGGGCCCGCCATCACGATGACCTCGTCACCGCCGATCCGGAGGTCGCCCACGCTGATGACGGTGTCCTCCGGCTTGAAGGTGCGGCTCGCCAGCTTGTAGGGCTCGGTGATGCGCAGCACCTCGTGCACGCCGTCCATCATCTCGATGAGCCGCGGGTCCACCTTGCCGCTGCCGACCACCCCCAGCACGACGCGCGAAGCGCCCGTGGATCGGTGGACGTCCATCCCCAACTCGACCAACTTGGCGATCACCTGCTCGACCTGCTCGGTGGTGACCCGCTCCTTCATGACGACAACCATAAGCAGCTCTCAGTCTGTGCCCTGTTTCGTTTGACGCTCGTCGTCGAGGCGCTGGATCCGGCGCGCCTCGTCCATCACCCGTTCGTACAACCTCACGATCGCATCGTCGGTCAAAGGGCCGCCGAGGCTGGCGTTGACCGCCTTGACGTGCGCCATGACCGTAGCCTCCCGCGCCGGCTCGTAGATGGGCATCCCCTTCGCCCGCTTCAGGCGGCCCACCGCGTACGCGCAACGGGCCCGCCGATCGAGGAGGCGGATGATCACCTCGTCCAGCCGGTCGATCTCGTCCCGCAGGGCCTCGAGGCTCAGCTCTGGAGCCATCGGACGTACCGCTCCACCTGGTCGAGCAGGTCCGGCTTCCCACCGTGCTCGGCGATGACGCTGACCAGGGCACTCCCGACGACCGCCGCGTCCGCCCACTGCCCGAGGACCCTGACGTGCTCGGGGCGCGACACTCCGAAGCCGAGCACGAGCGGCATCGACGTCTCGCGCCGCACGCGCGCCGCGAGCTCTTCGGCCGAGTCGGCCACCGTCTCCCGCGCGCCGGTAACGCCCAGTCGCGAGATCCCGTACAGGAATCCGCTCCCGAGCGCGCCCGCCCGCCGGATTCGTTCCAGTGTCGTCGTCGGGCTCAGGAGAAAAATTGTATCAATCCCGGCCGCCTGGCAGCGGCGCCGCCACTCGCCGGACTCCTCCGGCGGCACATCCAGCGTGAGCACCCCGTCCACACCCACCTCCCGGGCCCGCGAGACGAATGCGTCCAGACCCATCCGGAGTATCGGATTGGCGTAGCTGAAGATGACGATGGGCG
>CAZLBU010000062.1:0-1244 GCA_964557815.1 uncultured Bifidobacteriaceae bacterium
AGGCCGCTCGCCAGGGCATCGGGGTCGGGGTCGTTGTGCGTGAGAATGAGGACGCGGTCCGCGTCGCGGAAGTAGTGCTGGTACTGCTGGACCTTCTGGCGCGTGACCGATCGGCCCAGCTCGGCCAGCAGTGGCGCCCCGACCAGCTCGGCCAGGGTCAGGGTGTTCATGTCGGGGAAGTCGGCCCGGAGCGCCTCGGCTTTCTTCATCTCGTCCGGGCGCGTGCCCAGGACATAGACGAGCGTGCCACCAGCACCGATGACCGCGTCGAGCACCTTGCGCAGGCCCTTCCGCCCGTTGTCTTCGACGAGGACGACGGTGCCCGGCGTGAGGTCGGCCTTGACGAAACTGTCGAGGCGCTGCGGGTCCGCGATGTTGATCGGTAGGCCCGTATCGTCGACGCGGCGGGCGAACGCCGCGCTTTCCACCATCAACTCGACGTCGGCGTGGGGAGCCAGGACTGCCTCGAGGAGCCGGGCGACCAGCTCCGTGTGACAGACCACGAGACAGCGCACAGACCGTGATTATAGATTGGATTCACGAGGGTGATGACGCGGATTGGACCGCCGAGGCTGGTGGCCTGGCCACCCGGCCCGTGAGCCGACGGTGTGCCGTCGGCAGCCAGTGCTGCAATGCCGCACCGGCGCAATCCGCGTAATCTGCGGATCCGCCCCTCCGCGAAATCCAGTACCATCGGCGTAATGACCCGCGTGCTCGTTGGCGTGTCGTTGGTGGTGGCCACGATCGGGCTCGCGGCCGAACAGGTGGTGTTCCGGGCGGGCATCGACCTGGTCACCTTCGGCGTCACCGTCACCGACCGGCAGGGCAACCTCGTCACCGACCTCGCGCAGGACGACTTCGAGGTCGTCGAGGACGGGCGCAAGCAGACCATTCGATACTTCTCGCCGGGCGGCGGCGAGGAGGCGCTCGGCCGGCTGCACCCCGGCCTCATGCTCGACACCAGCGCCAGCATGGAGCGGGATCTCGCCATGGCGCGCAGTGCGGCCATCAAGTTCCTCAACCTCCTGCCACAGGCCGAGGACATCACGCTGGTCGACTTCGACACGGAGGTGCGCGTCACGCGCTATCCGCAGCGCGACTTCCCGCGCGTGGTCGAGCGCATCCGCAACCGCAAGCCGGAGGGCTGGACCGCCCTGTACGACGCGCTCGGCGTCTACCTCGACGGCGCCTCGTCCCAGTCCGGGCGGCCCGGCGGCGGGGCCATCATGGCCGTCGAGCGCTCG
>CAZLBU010000062.1:1254-1535 GCA_964557815.1 uncultured Bifidobacteriaceae bacterium
ATGTACACCGACGGCGCTGACTCGCGCTCGAACCTGTCCTATGCCGAGGCGCTGGAACTGCTGCGGGCCTCGCAGACGACCGTGTACGCCGTGGGCCTGGTGGAGAACACCGGACGCTTCCGGATGGAGTCGCGGCTGCGGCTCCAGCAGATGGCCGAGACGACCGGCGGGCAGGCGTTCTTCCCCTCGGCCCTCAAGGATCTCGACGCCACCTATGGAAAGGTGCTCGATGAGATTCGCGCGCAGTACCAGCTGGGCTACGCCTCCGCCAACCCCGCCAC
>CAZLBU010000062.1:1545-10157 GCA_964557815.1 uncultured Bifidobacteriaceae bacterium
GAAGGTGAAGCGGCCGGGCGTGAAGGTGCGCACCCGCAAGGGGTATTTCGCCCCCTACAAGCCGTCACGGTAGCCGCAGGCCGCGTGGCCGGGCGGGCGTGGGCTCTGTGGTACCATGAGGGGTTCCTCCTGCCACGCGTATGCCGTCCGTCTACGATCGGTTCCACCTCACGTCCGAGTTCGAGCTGCGGGGCGACCAGGTCCGCGCGGTGCCGGAGCTGGTGGAGGGCCTCGAGCGCGGGGACAGGCACCAGGTGCTGCTGGGTGTCACCGGGTCGGGAAAGACCTATTCGATGGCGCAGGTCGTCGCCCGGGTGAACCGCCCCACGCTGGTGATGGCCCACAACAAGACCCTGGCGGCGCAGCTGTTCCAGGAGTTCCGGCGCTTCTTCCCGGAGAACGCCGTCGAGTACTTCGTCAGCTACTACGACTACTACCAGCCCGAAGCCTACGTGCCGTCCAGCGACACGTACATCGAAAAGGAATCGACCATCAACGACGAGATCGACCGGATGCGGCTGTCGGCCACCCGATCGCTCTTCGAGCGGCGCGACGTCATCATCGTGGCGAGCGTCTCGTGCATCTACGGCCTGGGCTCGCCCGAGGCCTACTACGGGATGGTGCTGCCGCTCGAGCGGGGGCAGCGGATCGGGCGCGATCAGATCCTGCGCAAGCTCGTCGAGATCCAGTACGAGCGCAACGACATGGACTTCGGCCGCGGCACCTTCCGCGTCCGCGGCGACATCGTCGAGGTCTACCCGTCGTACGAGGAGGCGGCGCTCCGCATCGGGCTGTTCGGGGACGAGATCGACGAGCTCGTGTCCTTCGATCCGCTCACCGGCAAGGCCTTCCGCCGCCACGATCGCACCGCCGTCTACCCGAAATCGCACTTCGTCACCAGCCGCGAGCGGCTGACGCAGGCCGTCGAGACCATCAAGGCCGAGCTCACCGAGCGGCGAGGCGACCTCGAGCGCGAGGGCAGGCTCCTCGAGGCGCAGCGGCTCCACCAGCGGACGATGTTCGACCTGGAGATGATCAAGGAAATCGGCTACTGCCACGGCATCGAGAACTACTCGCGCCACCTGACGGGGCGCCAGCCGGGGCAACCGCCGCCGACGCTGCTCGACTACCTGCCCTCCGACGCGCTCGTGATCGTGGACGAGAGCCACCAGACCATCCCGCAGATCCGCGGCATGTACCACGGCGACCGCTCGCGCAAGGAAGTGCTCGTCGAGTACGGCTTCCGGCTGCCGTCGGCGCTCGACAACCGCCCGCTCAACTTCGAGGAGTGGGAAGAGCGGGTGCGCCAGCTGATCTACGTCTCCGCGACACCGGGCCCCTACGAGCTGCAGAAGTCTGGTGGCGTCGTCGTGGAGCAGGTGATCCGGCCCACCGGCCTGATGGATCCCCCCATCGAGGTGCGTCCCGTGAAGGGACAGGTGGACGACCTGCTGGGCGAGATTCGCGCGCGGGCCGAACGGGGCGAGCGGGTCCTGGTGACCACGCTCACCAAGCGCATGGCCGAGGACCTCACGCAGTACTACCAGGAGCTGGGGGTGAAGGTGCGCTACCTCCACTCGGACATCGACACGCTCGAGCGGGTGGAGATCCTGCGGGACCTGCGGCGCGGCGTCTTCGACGTGCTGGTGGGCATCAACCTCCTCCGCGAGGGCCTGGACCTGCCGGAGGTATCACTGGTCGCCATCCTCGACGCCGACAAGGAAGGCTTCCTGCGGTCGGCAGGGGCGCTCATCCAGACCTCCGGCCGCGCGGCCCGCAATGTGCACGGGCAGGTGATCATGTATGCCGACGCCATGACCGCATCCATGACGGCGGCCATTGGCGAAACCGGGCGGCGGCGCGCCCTGCAGGCCGCCTACAACGCCGAGCACGGCATCACGCCCACCACCATCGTGAAGTCCATCGACGACGTGCTGACCAGCATCTACGAACGCGATTACCTGGGCGTGCCCGAGCCCGTGAAGCCGGGCGTGCCCGTCTTCCGGTCGCAGGCCGAGCTCGACGCTCACCTCGCCGGTCTCGACCGGGAGATGCGCGCCGCCGCGGCGAACCTCGATTTCGAGAAGGCCGCCGCGCTGCGTGACCAGATCCGCGCCCTGAAGACGCGCGACCTCGGGCTGGGGGCGCCCGCCTTCTCGTGAGGAGGCTGCTCGCGGGCTTCCTCGGTGAGCGCCTCAAGGGCGCGCTGCTCGAGGTGCAGGAGTACGTGCGCCTGAACGTGGCGGTGATGCGCGGCGCTTTCTCGCGCCCGTTCTACGCACACGACCTGGTCGAGCAGCTCGACGTGATCGGGCTGGGATCGCTCACCGTGGTGCTGCTCACCGGCTTCTTCACCGGCGCGGTGCTGGCACTGCAGTCGGGGATGACCATGGACCAGTTCGGCGCGCGGCCCTACGTCGGGCGCCTCATCAGCGCGTCGATGATCAAGGAGCTGGGCCCGGTGCTGACGGCGTTGATGCTCGCAGGCCGCGTCGGCTCCGGCATCGCCGCGGAGCTGGGCTCGATGGTCGTGACCGACCAGGTGAACGCGCTGCGCGCCCTCGGCACCGACCCGGTCCGCAAGCTGGTGGTGCCCCGCGTGCTGGCCGGGTTCATCATGTGCCCCATCCTCACGGTCATCGCCAACGCCGTGGGCCTGCTCGGCGGCTGGATCATCGCCACGTCGCAGCTGCGCGTGGCCTCGTCGGTCTACTGGCAGTCGGTCGCCGAGGGGTTGTACCTCGAGGACATCTGGATGGGGCTCATCAAGCCCTTCTTCCTCGGCGTCATCATCGTCACGATCGGGTGCCACGTGGGCCTGAGGACGAGCGGGGGAACGCAGGGGGTAGGCCGCTCGACGACCACCGCCGTGGTGGCGGCCTCGGTGACGGTGCTGGTGGTGGACTTCTTCCTGACCCGGCTGCTGATTTCGGTGCTGTTCTGATGAGACGCGAGTCGCTGGCCGACTTCGGCCTCCCGATCGAGCTGGTCGAGCCGCACGCTCCGGTCGTGCTCTTCGACAAGGTGACGCTGGCCTTCGACGAGAAGGTCATCCTGGACGGCGTGACGTTCGACGTGCGCGCCGGCCACACCAAGATCTTCCTCGGGGCGAGCGGCGCGGGGAAGTCGACCATCCTGAAGCTGATGCTGGGGCTGCTCAGGCCGGATGCCGGGACCATCTGGGTGCTCGGGCACCGCGTCGACCAGATGAACGAAGAGCAGCTGATGCGCGTGCGCCATCACATGGGGATGGTGTTCCAGGAGGGGGCGCTCTTCGACTCGTTCAGTGTGGGCGAGAACGTCGGGTACAAGCTGTACGAGGAGACCCGCCAGCCCCTCGAGGACGTGCGCCGCCGCGTCGAGGAGGTGCTGGGGTTCGTCGGGCTCGGCGAGCACATCGACAAGGCCCCGTCGGAACTGTCAGGCGGCCAGCGCCGGCGTGTCGCCATCGCGCGGGCCATGGCGGCCAAGCCGACGCTGCTGCTGTACGACGAGCCGACCACCGGCCTGGACCCGATGACGTCGCTCACCATCGACGCCGAGATCATCAAGCTGCGCGACCTCGAGAACGTCACCTCGGTCCTCGTCACGCACCAGCTGCGGGACGCGTTCTACATCGCCACGCACGAGGCGGTCCGCGCGGCCGACGGCGGCATCGAGATGGTCCCGGCCCGGGAGCAGAAGCTCGAGCAGGCCGACTTCGTCATGCTCAAGGACGGCCGAATCGTCTTCGAAGGGTCGGCCGCGGACCTGCGCGCGTCGTCCGATCCGTATCTTCAGGCGTTTCTCTCGTAAGGGGTTCGACTGCATGCCTCGCACACGCTCACTCGCGTTCGCCGAGCTCAAGCTCGGCATCATCGCCGTCGTGGCCCTCGTCCTGACCGGTGCCCTCATCTTCGCCGTGGGCGGCGGGGGGTTCTTCTGGCAGCTGTACCCGCTCAAGGCGCGGTTCGACAACGTCGCCGGCATCAAGAGCGGATCGCCCGTGCGCGTGGCCGGCGTGGAGGTGGGCTCGGTCAGCGACGTGCGGTTCTCGGGCACCGGGGTCGAGGTCTGGTTCACGGTCAACGACAACATGCGCCAGCTGGTCACGACGAGCTCGGTCGCCACGATCGGCTCCATCTCGCTGCTGGGCGAAGGCGCCATCGACATCACGGCAGCCAGCGGGGGCACCCCGCTGCGGGACTGGGAGTACGTGCGCTCGGGGCGCGCGCCGGGCACGATCGCGGAGCTGACCGAGACGGCCTCCGACAGCCTCTCCGAGGCGAAACGCCTGATCGAGGACATGCGCGCCGGGAAGGGCACCATCGGGCGCCTCTTCACCGACGATGCGGTGTATCGCGACGTGGACGCGTTCGTCCGATCGGCCGAGCGTGTGGCCCGCGCCATCGGCGACGGGCAGGGCACGCTGGGCCGCCTCACGCGGGACCCGAAGCTCTACGAGGAACTGCAGCAGTCGGTGACCAACCTGAATGCCATCACGGGCCGCATTCGCAACGGGGAGGGCACCCTCGGACAGCTGATGAACGACCCGGCGATGGGCCGCAGCCTCACGTCCACCACGGCCAACCTCGACACCATCACGGGCCGCCTCAGCAAGGGTGAGGGGACCATGGGGAAGCTGCTCACGGAGGAGGCGCTCTACACGCGCCTGGACGACATGACCGGTCGGCTCGACTCGCTCGTCGAGCGGCTGAACGCCGGCCAGGGCACGGCCGGACAGCTGCTGCAGGACAAGCAGTTATATGAGAACATGAACCAGGCAGCATCCGAGCTGCGCGGGCTCATCGGGGACATCCGGAAGGACCCCAAGCGGTATCTCAACGTGAAGGTGAGCATCTTCTGAGTCGGAGGCGAACAATGTCCAGGGACAATTCCGGGGCGGGCAGCGTGATGCTGGCCTTCATGGTGGGCGCCATTACCGGCGCGGCGGTTGCGCTGCTGTTCGCGCCGGCGACGGGCGAGGAAACCCGCGACTTCATCGGCCAGAAGGCGCGCGAGGGCCGCGACAAGGCCAAGGACGCCGTCGAGCAGGGCCGCGAGTTCTACCAGCGCAACCGCGAAGGGGTGACCACGGCCATCGAGCGCGGCCGCGAGGCCTTCCAGCAGGCGCGGGAGCGCGGGGAGCAGGCGTGAGCCCGATGGCCGAGGTCTTCCTCGGTGTCATCGCCGTGTCGGTCCTGCTGATGGCGGCGATCCAGGTCGGGGCCATCGTCGCGGGCTTCAAGCTGATGCGACGGGTTGATCAGGTGTCGCAACAGATCGAGGGCGAGATCAAGCCGCTCATCTCGAAGCTCACCGATGTGGCCAGCGAGGCCTCGCGAAGCGCCGCGCTGGCGTCGAAGCAGGTGGAGCGCGTGGATCGCCTGTTCGGCGATGTCGCCACGCGCGTGGACGAGACGCTCGCCGTCGCGCAGCAGTTCGTCCAGGGGCCGGCCAGGAACGGCATGGCGGTGTTGAGCGGCGTGCAGGCGGCGGTGTCGGCCTTCAGGGGCTTCCGCGAGGCGTCGCGGCGCCGGAAGCATGCGCGGCCGGGGGCGGACGACGACGATTCGCTCTTCATCGGGTGATCACCGGATTGACGCCGGCGCACTCCGGGTGATAGATGGAGTGCATGAATCGCGTCCTCCTCCGATCCTTTCCCGTCCTGGGCCTGCTCGTCGGCCTGTCGTCGCCCGCCTTCGCCCAGGACCCACAGTCAACGGCGCCGGCACGTGAGTTCGCGCAGCAGCTGGCCGCGAAGAAGCTGGACAGCTTCGCCGTCCGTGTGCCGGATGCCCCGGACGAGTTCGCGGCGGCTCTCTCCCTTCCCGGTCAGCTCATCGTCGTGTGGGCGAAGTTCAGCGCGCCGGCCGTCCTGAACGAGAAGATCATCAAGCGCGAGTACCGCGAGGTCTACATCGATCTCAACAGCGCCTCCGATCCCCAGTCGCGCAACATCATCACCGACCTCGGCGCCGACGGCGTGCGGCGCGGCGAGCGCAACCAGCCCTCGGATTCGCACGACGTCGGCAGCGCGAGCGTGCGCTTCGACGCCAACTGGCGCGAGGACAAGATGTCCGAGAAGGACTACATGAAGGCGCACGCGGACGCCGACGCCGCCTACACCCGTGTCCTCGGGCTGCTGCTCGAGGAGATCAAGAAGAACTGACGCCCCGGTCGGGGCATTCTCTCTCCAGGCCCGGCACGGCGAGCCCGTCGTGCCCGGGACGCGTATCATGTGGCGGGGCACCGAACCCTGCCCGAAGGAGAGAGCCATGTCTGGTTGCGTACGTCGCTGGCTTGCGCCCGCGGCCCTGGGTCTGCTGCTGGCCGCGCCTGCCCTGGCGCAGGAAACGGCCAAACCGCTCTGGTCCGGCCGCTTCGACGTGGAGCCGGACAAGGCGCTGCTCGCCTGGGGCGCGTCTTTCTCCTTCGACCAGCGCCTGTTCGAGGACGACGTGAACGGGAGCCTCGCATGGGCCGAGGCCCTGGCGCGGGCCGGTGTCCTCAACGCGGACGAGTCGTCGGCCATCCGGCGCGGGTTGACCTCCATCCTCGAAAGCGCGCGGGCCAATCCGGCCTTCCTGGCCGGGCCGGATGAGGACGTCCACTCGTTCGTGGAGCGCGTGCTCGTCGAGCGCATCGGGGAGCCGGGCCGGCGGCTGCACACGGGCCGCTCGCGCAACGACCAGGTGGCCGTGGACATGCGGCTCTACGTGCGCCGCCGGGTCCCCGACATCCAGAAGTCGCTGCTGTTGGTGATCGACGCCCTGGTGGCGCAAGCCGCGTCGGCGGGGGATGCGGTGATGCCGTCCTACACGCACGTCCGGCGGGCACAGCCGGTGCTGGTGGCGCACTACCTGCTGGCCCACGCCTGGGCGCTCCGGCGCGACGTGGAGCGCTTCGAGGCCGTCCGGGCCGAAGCGGACGCGATGCCGTTGGGCGCGGGCGCCATCGCCGGCACCAACTACGCGGTGGACACGACGTTCCTGGCCGAGCGCCTCGGGTTCTCGAAGGTCGTGGCCAACAGCATCGACGCGACGTCGGACCGTGACTACGTCAGCAGCTTCCTGCACGCCTCGTCGCTCGCGATGGTGCACCTGAGCCGCCTGGCGGAGGACGTCGTCCTCTTCACCGGCGAGGAGTTCGGGTTCTTCGTGCTGTCCGACGCCGTGGCCACGGGAAGCAGCCTGATGCCGCAGAAGAAGAACCCCGACCCGATGGAGCTGGTGCGCGGGAAGGCCGGGCGGACCATCGGGACCCTCACCGGGTGGCTCTCGACGATGAAGGGTCTGCCGAGCGGTTACAACAAGGACCTGCAGGAGGACAAGGAGGCGCTGTTCGATGCCGAGGACTCGCTGATGGGCTCGGCGGGGGCGGCCGCCACGGTGGTGCGCACGCTCACGCTGGACCGCGCGCGAACCACGCGAGGGGCGTCGGGGTTCCTGCTGTCGACGGATGTTGCCGACTATCTCGTCGCCAAGGGCGTGGCGTTCCGCACGGCGCACGAAGTCGTTGGCGGCATGGTGCGGGAGCTGCTGAAGCAGGGCAAGGAGTTCGAGACACTGACGCCGGCCGAGTGGCGGGCATTTCACCCCTCGTTCGGGGACGATGTGATGGCGGTGGTGACGGCGCAGGCGTCGGTGCGAATGAAGAAGACGCCGCAGTCGACGAATCCGGAGGCCGTGCAGGCGCAGCTGGCGGCGATGTCGGCGTGGCTCAGGAGTGCGCAGACGGGGAGGTGAACCACTGTCGCCCGCGCTCAAACAGGGCCGAGTGGGGTCCGACAGCGCGGTTGTCGGTTCGAGGATTCGGCCGACCTCCAACGGTCTGCCGGCCCACGGCCCGTCGGTCGGCACCGCCGAACGCGCGCACGCCGTGGAGGACGGAACAACGCCCTCACGCGCGTCCGACGGACAAGCCCTTGGAGTGAGTTCGTGAATTGGTGCGCGCTCTAGGATTCGAACCTAGGACCCCCGCCGTGTGAAGGCCCTCAGCCCATCAACGACCATGTATCGCCGCCAACACACCTAACGCACTTCTGGCCGTTTTCCGCGTGTTTTCTCCAAGTCTTCGTGTTACCCTCAGCTATCGTTGTTGATGGCGGATCGGCGACTTTGCACGACCCTTGCACGACGGCCCGGATCGTCGGTCGTGCAAAACCCGGCGACGGTTGCCGGTTCCGGTCGTGCAACACCCGCCTACGGAAGGGGAGGACACGATGCGCGCGTTGATCGGGACGGAGCTGCTCCGCAAGCTGCCGGCGGGACCCGCGGAGATTCGAGACACGAAGCTCGCCGGCTTCGTGCTGCGCGTGCGGCCGAGCGGCGCACACTCCTACTTCATCAACTACCGGCGGAAGGACACGACGGGCGAAACCCCGGAGGGCGATCCGGTGGCCACCTGGCGGAACGTGTGGGTGCGACTCGGCACCACCGACAAGCTGACGGCGCCGGAGGCCCGCGAAGAGGCCCGGAAGAAACTGGCCGACGTCTGGAAGGGCCGCGATCCCCAGCTCGCCAAGAAGGCCGTGAAGACGGCCATCACGTTCAAGACGTTCGTCGAGAAGCACTACGAACCGTGGGCCGCGCAGCATCGGAAGACGGGCACCGAGCAGGCGGCGCGCCTCC
>CAZLBU010000062.1:10167-11663 GCA_964557815.1 uncultured Bifidobacteriaceae bacterium
CTTCGGGCCGACGTTCGACGCCAAGCGGCTCGACCAGATCACCGCCTTCGAGGTGGAGCGGTGGCGCTCGGCGCGCCTGAAGGCCGGCATCGCGAAGGCCACGACGAACCGGGACCTCAACACGTTGAAGGCCGCGCTGCGCCTGGCCGTGCGCTGGAAGCTGCTCACGGCGTATCCCCTGGCCGACGTGAAGGCCGCGAAGGTGGACACGGCCGGCCGGGTGCGGTTCCTGTCGCCCGACGAAGAAACGCGGCTGAGGGATGCCCTGACGGCGCGTGACGATGCCCGGCGGGCGGAGCGCGAACGGTCGAACGCCTGGCGCCGGGAACGTGGCTACGCCCTCTGGCCCGAGCTCGGGACCTACACCGACCACCTCACGCCGATCGTGCTGCTGGCGCTCAACACCGGACTGAGGCGCGGCGAGTTATTCAACCTGACATGGGCCGACGTGGACCTCGGGCGGGCGCTGCTCACGGTCGAGGGCGCGGGCGCGAAGTCGGGGCAGTCTCGCCACGTCCCGTTGAACGCGGAGGCCCTCGACGTGCTGCGCACCTGGCGCGGCGACGTGGCACCCGCGGCCGACACGTTCGTGTTTCCCGGGCTCGAAGGTGCGCGCCTCGATGACATCAAGGGCGCCTGGTTGCCGCTCATCAAGGCCGCGAAGGTGACCGCGTTCACGTTCCACGATCTGCGGCACACGTTCGCGTCGAAGCTCGTGATGGCCGGCGTGGACCTGAACACCGTGCGCGAGCTGCTCGGGCACGCCGACCTCAAGATGACGCTGCGGTACGCGCACCTGGCGCCCGAGCACAAGGCGGCGGCCGTGGCCAAGCTGGTGACGCGATGACGAGGCTCCGCGTCTCGCTCAGGGGACGGAGGCTTTTCCTCGAGTGCGTGCTACGCCACGCCTGCGAGGATGCGAAGGCCGAGCTGTTGCACGTCGCGCGGCATCCTCGGCCGCCCGCCGACGAGACATTGCTGGTCGAGCGCGCGGTGCGGGACTGGTGCGACCGATGGCACCTGACGGACAGATGGGTACGATGGCCTATTCAGCAGCAGGTGGCGCAATGGCGCGAACATCCTGAGAAGGCTGGTGCTGTCATGGCGATGGTGCAGAGCGGCTGGATGCCGCGATGGCCATCGGCGCCGGCCTGGGATCCCGACGAGGCTGACGAGCAGGCCTACCTCGCGACGATCGAGGAGTACATGGCGCAGGTTCGCGCTCGGCCGGAGTACGCGATCGCGCGGATGAACCCCAATGCCGCGCGGGACCTGGAATGGCTCGTGCGCTACCAGGTGAATGAAGAGCCCTACCGGTCGATCGCGCAGGGGCTGCCTGCGGCCGCGAGAGAACGCCCGGAGACCACGACGCGAAACGCCGTGCTGCGAGTGGCGTCGGTCATTGGGCTGACGCTCCGCGCTCCCAACAGAACCGGTCGCCCGCAGAAAGTCCGCACATCGCACCCAGGTTTGTAATATCTGCTTTTTTCGTCGGT
>CAZLBU010000063.1:0-8373 GCA_964557815.1 uncultured Bifidobacteriaceae bacterium
CCTGCACGGTGCACGTGGACGGTGCCGCCACGCGTGCGTGCACGCTGCCGGTCGGCAAGGCGGTCGGGCGCGCGATCACGACGATTGAAGGCCTCCGGGCAGGTGCGGGCGGGTGCGAACAGGTGCCGCCGGGTGCGGGCGGGTGCGGGCAGGTGCGGGTGGGTGCGGAGGAGTGCGGGCCGGGCAGCCACCCGGTGCAGCGCGCCTGGGTGGAGCTCGACGTCGCGCAGTGCGGCTACTGCCAGGCCGGGCAGATCATGACCGCCGCGGCTCTCCTGGCGCGCACGCCGCATCCGACGGACGAAGAGATCGCCGCGGGCATGAACGGCAACCTGTGCCGATGCGGCACCTACATGCGGATCCGCGAGGCCGTCCGCCGCGCGGCGGCAATGGCGACGAACAGCGCCGCGGGAGAGGTCCGATGACCGCGCATGTCTCGCGCCGCACGTTCCTGCGCGTGGGCTCGGTGGCCGGCGGCGGGCTGCTCCTCTCGTTCGGCTGGCAGCCCTCGGCGCTCGAGGCCGCGCAGGCAGGCATCCCCGCGCCCGTGCCTCTCCAACCAAACGGCTTCGTGCGGCTGGACCCCGACGGCACCGTCACCATCTGGTCGAAGAACCCCGACATGGGGCAGGGCGTGAAGACCGCCCTTCCGATGATCCTCGCCGAGGAGATGGACGCGGACTGGTCGCGCGTGCGCGCCGTCGACGCCGAGCTCGATCGAGCGAAGTTCGGTGGACAGGGTTCCGGCGGGAGCGACAGCATGCGCGCCGAGTGGGACCTCTACCGGAACGCGGGGGCCACGATCCGCGAGATGCTGGCTGAGACCGCCGCCGAGGCGTGGGGCGTCCCCCGCGTCGAGTGCCGCACCGAGCGCGGCCGCGTCGCCCACGCGGCCACCGGTCGCGCCATCGAGTACGGCGCGCTGGCCGCGCGCGCGGCAGCCAGGCCCGTCCCGCAGAAGGCCGCGTGGAAGCCGGCCTCCGCCTTCACCCTGCTCGGCACCCGCGCTGGCGGCGTGGACAATCCCGCGATCGTCGCGGGCCGGCCGCTCTACGGCATCGACGTGCGGGTGCCGGGCATGAAGTTCGCCGGCATCGCGAAGTGTCCCGTGTTCGGAGGCCGTCCCGCCGCCGTGGACGACCGTGCCGCGCTGAAGATCCCGGGCGTGCGCCAGGTCGTGCGCATCCCCGGCCACGAGAATCCCACGTTCCTGCAGCCGGGCGTGGCCGTCGTCGCCGACTCCACGTGGGCGGCGTTCAAGGGACGTGACACCCTCCGCATCCAGTGGGACGAGGGGCCGTTCCGCGATGAGACCAGTGCATCGCTCTCGGATCAGTTCGCGCGCCTGGCACGGGCCGAAGGTACGACGGTCCGCGCCGTCGGCGACGTGGACACGGCCCTCGCAGGAGCGGCGCGCGTGGTCGAGGCCTACTACGAGTTCCCCTTTCTCTCGCACGCCACGCTCGAGCCCCACAACTGCACGGTCGACGTGCGCGACGGGCACTGCTACATCACGGGGCCGCTCCAGATGCAGGGCTCCGGCGCGGTCGTGGTGTCGGACGTCACCGGCATCCCCCGCGAGAACGTGCACATCCAGGTGACGCGCCTCGGCGGGGGCTTCGGGCGACGGCTGCTGTCGGACTACGCGGCAGAGGCGGCCGTGGTGTCGAAGGCCATCGGCGCGCCTGTTCAGGTGATCGGCACGCGCGAGGACGACATGCGCCACGACTACTATCGCCCGGCAGGCGCGCGCGCGCTTCGTGCGGGGCTGGACGCCAACGGCCGCATCGTGGCGTGGGATTGCCACCTGGTGAACCTGTCGCGCAACGCCTATCGGCGCGGCACCGCGCAGGCCTGGTCCACGGAGACGTACGGCATGGTGACGGGCGTGTCGCAGGACCTCACCGCGGACTTCGCGTTGGACCTCGTGCCGTGGCACATCCCCAACGTCCGCCTGCGTTTCAGCGAGCCACGATCCGGCGTCGCCACCGGGGCGTGGCGCGCGCCCGCCCACGTCGCCAACGCCTTTTCGGTGGAGACGCTGCTCGACGAGATCGCGGTGTCCGCGGGCCGCAATCCGGTGGACCTCCGCCTCGAGCTGCTGGGCCCGGCGAGCGCCTTGCGCATCACCGGCGACGACCCCACGCCGTACAACCCTGAGCGCATGGCCGCGGTGCTGCGTCTGGCGGCGGAGCGCGGCGGCTTCGGCCAGCGGCCACCCGAAGGCCGCGCGCGGGGCCTGGCCGCGCACTACACGTTCAGGTCATACTGCGCCCAGGTCGTGGAGCTGTCGGTGGAACCGCCGGCGTCCGGCGCCGCGGGCGGGCCGCGCCGCGTCACCATCCACCGCGTGACCTGCGCGCTCGACTGCGGCATCGTGGTCAACCGCTCCGGCGTGGAGGCGCAGGCGCAGGGCGGCATCATCGACGGACTGGGGCACGCGTTCTTCGGCGAGATCACCATCGATCGCGGCCGCGCGGTGGAGGGCAACTTCGATCGCTACCGGCTCATCCGGAACCGCGAAGCCCCGGCCGCCATCGACGTGCACGTCGTCCCCTCGACGATGCGGCCGACCGGGTTCGGCGAGATCGCGGTGCCGGTGATCGCCCCGGCGGTGGCCAACGCCGTGGCTGCGCTCACCGGCGACCGCCTGCGCCGCACGCCGTTCGTCCGCGCCGGATACACACTCCGATAGAACGCAGATGCCCGCAACGCAGATGACGCGGACGCCGCAGATGGCGCAGATGACGCGGACGCCGCAGATGGCGCAGATGGCGCTAAGGGGGCGGCACGGTCCACGAGGGACCGCGCACCCGACCAGGCACACCTGCGAGACCATGAAGGGGAGTTAACTTGAAACTCACGCTCCCGAGAGGCGGCTCCGCGGAGCCGCCCCCCCTCCTCTGACCCCATCTGCGCCATCTGCGGCGTCTTCGTCATCTGCGACCCTTTCTGCGACATGTGCGCGACCTGCGGCCCTCCTTGTGGCACCCGTGCGCTCTGCGGCCCTCCTTTTGGCACTTGTGCGATCTGCGGCCCGCGTTGTGGCATCTGTGCCGTCTGTGGCCCCCGTCCTCTGCGTCATCTGCGCCATCTGCGGCCTTCCCCGCGCCATCAGCGTTACACTCGACGTTCATGACTGCCGCAAAGCACCTCGTCCTCACCGCCACCGCCGCTGCCCTCGTCGTTGGCGGTGTCAGCCCTTCGGCGCAATCCGCCGTCTCCTTCCCTGACCCAACCGTGCGCGTGCTTACGCATCGCGAGCAGAACGAGCTGGTCACGCCCTGGATCAGGAAGCGCTTCGATACCCTCCTCCCCGGGCTGATGACCCGCGAGGGCATCGACATGTGGATCATCCCGACGCGTGAATACAACGAGGATCCCGTATTCGCGTCGATGTCGCCCCTCACCTACTTCGCGTCGAGGCGGCGCACCATCCTCGTGTTCTACAACCCGGGCGACGGCAGGCCCGTGGAGCGCTACTCCATCGGCCGCTTCGACTACGACAAGATCTACACGCCCATCCCGACCAGCAACGACGGGCAGCACGAGGGGCTGCGCACGCTGGTGGAGGAGAAGCAGCCGAAGGTGATCGGCATCAACGAGTCGGACGCGTGGAACCACGCCGACGGCATCACCGCCAACGAGAAACGGCGCCTCCTCGAGGCGCTCGGGCCCGCCTACGCCGCGCGCGTGAAGTCGGCCGAGATGCTCGCCGTGGGCTGGCTCGAGGTGAAGCTGCCGGAGGAGCTCGAGGCCTATCGCCACGCCATGAAAGTGGCGCACATGGTGATCCGTGAGGCGTTCTCGAACAAGGTGATCACCCCGGGCACGACCACCTCCCAGGACGTTGTGTGGTGGATGCGCCAGCGTGTCGCGGAGCTGGGGCTCGGCTCGTGGTTCCAGCCGTCCATCAACATCGCGCGCCGTGGCGAGAAGAGCACCATCCAGGGCGTCATCCAGCCCGGCGACATGCTCCACACCGACTTCGGCATTGTC
The DNA here is from genome assembly GCA_964557815.1 of uncultured Bifidobacteriaceae bacterium. GTDB lineage: Bacteria > Acidobacteriota > Vicinamibacteria > Vicinamibacterales > UBA2999 > VFZN01. The sequence goes on from CAZLBU010000063.1 coordinate 4,000, forward strand.
TACATGGGCTTCTCGACCGACACGCAGCACAACGCCTACGTGCTGCGCCCGGGCGAGACCGACGCGCCGCAGGGGTTGAAGGACGGGCTGAAGGCCGCCAACCGGCTGCAGGACCTGACGATGCAGTATGCGCGGCTGGAGCGGACGGGGAACGAGGCGCTGGCCGACGCGCGCGCGCACGCGAAGAAGGAAGGGCTCGTCCCTTCAATCTACTGCCACGCGATCGGGTATCACGGCCATGGCGCCGGCCCGCCCATCGGGATGACCGACTACCAGACCGGCGTCCCCGTGCGCGGCGACTACGGGTTCCGCCCGAATACGTGGCACTCCATCGAGCTGAACGCCACTTACCCCGTGCCCGAGTGGGACAACCAGCCCGTGCGCTTTGCCCTCGAGGAGGACGCCGCCATCATGCCCGACGGAAAGTGGGACTGGATTGACGGGCGGCAGACGGAGTTTTACTTGATAAGGCCTTGATGGGCTTGGGGCTTGGGGCTTGGGGCTTGGGGCCTGGGGCCTGGGGCCTGGGGCTTGGGGTTCTGGGGTTCTGAGGTCCTGTGAGCCCCAAGTCCTCACGTCCCAAGTCCCAAGTCCCAAGTCCCAAGCCCCAGATCCCTAGTCCATCGCCGCCAGCTCTTCGTCCAGCCGCTCCCGCGCCGCGGCGGGCTCGGCGCCCGCGGCGACCTCGGCCTGTTGCCCGCGCGTCATGCGCCGGACGAGGATTGCGAGCACCCCGGCGGCCAGCACCGCCAGCAGGAAGGGCACGCCCCAGACCACGCGGCCGATTGGCGTGTCCGACGGATCCGACAGCAGCTCGGTGCCGTACTGCGCGACCAGCGCGTCCACGATCGACTCGCGGCTCTCGCCGCGCTCGAGCCGCGCCTGGATGTCCTTGCGCATCTCGAACGCGTTCGGCGACGGGCAGTCGGCCAGCGTGAGGCCCGGGCAGAACGGGCTCATCACCTCGCGGAAGAGCACCTGCGCCTCGGCCTGGGCGGCTTCCCGGTCAACCGCGGGCGGGGCCTGCGCAAGGGCAGGGGCGGCCGCGAACAGCAGCATGACGAGCGCAAGCGACCAGGGCATCCAGCGCATCGCAGGAGGAATCCGGGGACGTGTCATACACCACCACCAGCCTCCAGTGTGCGCCCGCGCGGGGCGCCCGGAGGTGCGGTGAATCGTCGCAGGCGCCGGGCTGTCACGCGGCCGCCAGCAGGGCCCGGATCTCGTTGACGACCGTGTCCACGCTGGCTTCGTAGTCAATGAGCACGCGGGTCTGCCCGTTCGCGTCCAACCCGAACACCGAGACGGTGTGCGACATCAGGTAGCCCGCCGCGGTCTTGTCCGAGGTCTTCTCGAAGTGCGCGCCGAACTGCCGAGCCACCTTCGCCGTGTCTTCGGGGGTGCCGGTCAGCCCGATGGCGTCCACGCCGAAGTACGTCAGGTGCTCCTTCATCACGGCCGGCGTATCGCGCTCGGGGTCGATGCTGATGTAGACGGCTTTCACCCTCGCACGCTCCTCGGGTGTCAGCCGCGAGTACGCCGAGCTCAGCTTCGACAGCGTGGTGGGGCACGCGTCGGGGCACATGGTGTAGCCGAAGAAGATCAGCACCACCTTGCCCTTCAGCGACGAGAGCGTGAAAGGCCTGGCGTCCTGATCGATCAGCGTGAAGTCGCCGCCAATGGGGAGAAGGGGAAGCTCGGCCGTCGTGGCCGCCTGCGACGCCGGCGTGGCGGAATCGCCCGTTGGCGCGCAGGCTGCCGACACCGTCAAGACGAGCGCCGCAAGGATCAGGTGACGCGTCATGGCTGCATCCGGAATTTCCTGACGGCCGCGGAGGCCTGCACCGTGGCGCCCGAGTCCGTCGTCAGCGTCAGGGTCACGGTGTCGCCCTCCTTCAGGGGCTTCTTCAGCTCGAAGAGCATCAGGTGCAGCCCGCCTGGCCTCAGCTCCACTTTGCCCTTCGCCGGCACGACGATGCTCTTCACCGGCGCCATCTTCATCATGTCGCCGCTGCGGACCATCTCGTGCAGCTCCACGGTCCCCGCCACGTCGGACGAGGCGCCCACCACCTGGATGTCTGCGGCGCCCGGATTCTCGATGACGACGAAGCCGGCGGTGACGGTGCGGCCGGGCACGGGCTCGCGCACCCAGGCGCCGGAGGCCGTCAGTGGCGCCTGCTCCTCGGCCACGCCGAGGCCGGCGACGAGCACGGCCACGGCCGCAACACTAATGAGTCGAAACATTGCCAGCTCCAGGGGAAGAGGACTCTCGGAGGGAAATCACGTACCGCGCGATGAGGTACCGCTCGCGGTCCGACAAATGGAAGTACGACTGCATCTGCCCGCCGTCACGGGTGAGGCCAGTCGCGAGCGTGTTGGCGATGGACGAGGGATCCGCGCCGTTCTTGAACGCCTCGGCGTCGCGGAAATCGCGCGGGGGCGGGTTGAGGGTGACGGCCACGGGACCATCACCCTTCCCCTGCATCCCGTGGCACGTGCCGCACCCGTTGGCCGCGTAGAGCTGGCGGCCCCGTTCGATCTCCTCGGAGAGCTGCTGAGGCCGGTTGTCCTGGCAGGCCGCGGCCATGAGCATGGCCGCCAGCAGGGCGACGAAGCCCCTCGTGGCTCGCATGGCACAAGCGTAGCAGTTGGCATCGGGCCGGCACCATGCGGCATATCGCCGCACGCTCGTCGTACAATGTTGGACCTTGATCGTTCGTGCACTTCTCCTGGCCACACTGGTGGCGTTGGCCGTTCCTCGCGTGCTGTCGGCGCAGCAAGCGCCGGCACTCTCCGGCCCCTCCGCGCCCGTCGCCCCCTCGGTCTTCGCCAGGGACGAGCAGGGGCGCATCACGCTCAGAGCGACCCGGCTCACGGCGCCGATCTCGATCGACGGAAACCTCGACGAGGCCGACTACCGCCTCGTTCAGCCCATCGATCACTTCATCCAGCAGGAACCGCGCGAGGGACAGCCGGCCACCGAGCGCACGCTGGCCTGGCTCTTCTACGACGACGAGCGCTTCTACGTCAGCGTGCGGGCCTTCGACTCGGCCCCCGAGCGGCTCGTGGCCAACGAGCTGCGCCGCGACAGCTTCAACATCTTCCAGAACGACAACATCTCGATCAGCATCGACCCGCTGTACACGCGCCGGAGCGGCGTCTTCTTCCAGACCAACGCCCTCGGCGCCCAGCGCGACCAGGAGATCCAGGACGAGCGGAGCAACAACAACGACTGGAACACCATCTGGTATACGCGCTCGCGCATCCTCCCCGACGGCTGGACCATGGAGTTCGCCATTCCCTTCGTCTCGCTGCGCTACCGCGGCGAGGGGCCGCAGGTCTGGGGCTTCAACCTCCGGCGCGTGATCCGCTGGAAGAACGAGCACGTCTCCATCGCGCCGATTCCGGCGGCGGCGTCGGTGCGGGCCATGTACCGCTTCGACATCTTCGCGACGCTCGTCGGCGTCGAGACGCCCACCACGCGGCGGCCGGTGGACGTGAAGCCGTACGCCATCGCATCGAGCACCACCAACCTCGGCGCCTCGCCGCCCTTCCGGAACGACCCGACCGCCAACGGGGGCTTCGACGTCAAGTACGGCATCACCAACAGCCTGGTGGCCGATTTCACCTATCGCACCGACTTCGCGCAGGTGGAGGAGGACCAGCAGCAGGTCAACCTGACCCGCTTCAGCCTGTTCTTCCCGGAGCGGCGTGACTTCTTCCTCGAGGGGCAGGGGCTGTTCGGCTTCGGCGGCGAGCAGCGTGGCGGGGGTGGGGGCGGCCAGTCCTCGGCCCGCACGCAGACGCCGAGCCTGACGCCCGTCGTCTTCTACAGCCGGCGCATCGGGCTCGGGACGAGCGGCGTCGTCCCCATCGTAGCCGGCGGCCGCCTGGCGGGGCGCGCCGGCCGCACGGCCATCGGCGTGCTGAACATCCAGACGGAGGACGCGCCCGCGCTCGGCGCGCGATCGACGAACTTCTCCGTCGTGCGCGTGCGGCGCGACATCCTCCGGCGGAGCAACGTCGGCCTCGTCTACACGCGGCGCGCGCCGGACGGGCAGGCGGTGAACGACGTCTTCGGCGTCGACGCGAACTTCTGGTTCTTCCAGAACGTGACGCTCACCGGCTTCTACGCCCAATCGAAGACCGGGTCGGACGCGCGCGCGGCCGAAGACCGGAGCAGCTACCGCGCGGAGTTCGAGTGGTCGCCGGATCGGTATGGCCTGCGCTACGAGCACCTCGTCGTCGGGTCGGCGTTCCAGCCCGAAGTCGGCTTCCTCCGTCGGACGGCGTTCCGGCGCAACTACGCCTCGGCGCGCTTCAGCCCGCGCCTGCGCGGCCCGGTTCTCGAAAGCCGCGACGACGAAATTGTCG
>CAZLBU010000063.1:8383-11582 GCA_964557815.1 uncultured Bifidobacteriaceae bacterium
CGGCCCCGGCCTCATCCGCCGCCACGTCTTCGAGAGCGAGTTCGATCACATCACGGGCACCGACGGCGTGCTGGAAACACGCGAGGCCAAGGTGGCCTACCGGATGGAGTTCAACAACAACGATCAGTGGGCCATCGACTTCTCACGGAACTACGAGTTCCTCCGGGAGGGGTTCACCATCGTACCGGGCCAGCAGATCGGCGCGGGGGCCTACCACTTCGGTGACGTCCGGGGCACGTACGTGTTCGGGCCGCAGCGGCGCCTGTCGGGCTCGGTGAGCGGCGCGCACGGGACGTTCTACGACGGCACGAACACCGAGGTCGGCTACCGGGGCATCCTCGAGATCTCGCCCCGCTTCAACGTCGAGCCCGGCTTCACGGTCAACCGGATCGGCCGGCCGGCCGGCGACTTCACCACGACGGTGGTCAGCATCCGCTCCACGTTCATGTTCTCCCCGCGCATGGCGGTGAGCGGCCTCAGCCAGTACAACTCCACCTCCCACAGCCTGGGGTCGAGCGTGCGCTTCCGGTGGGAGTACCAGCCCGGCAGCGACCTCTTCCTCGTCTACAGCGACGGCCGCGACACGCGGCTCGGCGATCGGTTCCCGGGCCTGGTGAACCGCACGTTCGTCGTGAAAGCCACGCGGTTGTTCCGATTCTAGATTCGCGCTCTACAGGCGTGCCTTCCCGGGGCCGATACGACATCGAACCCCCGGAGTGGCACGATGAGATCCCTGGTTTCCTCCCTCGTCCTGGCCGTCTTCGTGGCCGCGCTGGCCGGCCCCGTCGCCAACGGGGCACAGCCCGACCAGTCGCGGCTCACCGGGCGCGTCACGGATGGCTCGGGCGCCGCGCTGCCAGGCGCCACGGTCACCATCGCCGGCCCCGGCTCGTCGAGGCCCGTGGTGGTCGTCACCGACGACGTCGGCCAGTACCAAACCCCACCGCTCCAGCCGGGCACCTACAGCGTCACGTTCGAAATGTCCGGCTTCGAGACGCGGACCAATCCCACCATCGTGCTCGGCCCGGGCGAGGTGTTCGTGCTGGACCGCCAGCTCGGCCTGGCCGCCCTGACCGAGACCGTGACCGTCACCGGCGAGGCCCCTAAGCCACCCCCGCCGCCGGCCGCGCCCCTGCCCCCGCTGCGGACGCGTCCGCAGGCCGTGCCGGTCCCGAAGGCCATGCTCGCCTCGGTGTGCGGGCCCGACAAGCCCGTGGGGTTCAGCTACACCGTTGGCCACATCGCCGCCCACCGCGACGATCCGAAGCGCGAGCTCTACGGTCCGGGCGACGTGCTGCTGGTGGATGTCGGCGCCGACATGGGCATGAAGGCCGGACAGAACTTCGTCGTCCGGCGCCGTTTCCGGTACGGCGACAAGAGCGCGCCGGCCAAGCACGCGACCTTCGGCGAGCACACGGCCGGGCTCGTGCAGGTGGTGGACACCACGCCCGAGACATCGGTCGTCGTGGTGGTGTACGCCTGCGGCGAGTTCATGGCAGGCGACGCGCTGGAGCCGTTCGATCCCATGCCCGTGGTGACCGTGCAGGCCGAGGGCGCGCCGCAGTTCGACGATCCCGCGCGCATTGTCTTCGGCGAGCTGGGGCGCGTCACCAGCGGGCCGCAACAGCTCATGGTCATCGATCGCGGCTTCAACCAGGGCGTGTCGCGAGGCCAGCGGCTCACGATCTTCCGCCGCGCGATGGGCGACCGCGGGCCGACCACGGCGGTTGGCGATGCCATCGTCGTGGTGACGCGGCCGCAGTCGGCGACGATCCGGATCGAGCGCGTCTCGGATGTCGTCGAGGTCGGGGACCTCGTGGCACTGCACAGGTAACCGGCTGCTGAAGGGCCCAGCCTCTGGGCAGAAGGCACAAGGCAGAAGGCAGAAGGCACAAGGCAGAACGGACAAGGCGCAAGGCAGAAGCGCTGACTCCTGAATACTTCCAGCCGCAAGAATGCGTGGCGTGTTTCTCCTCCGTTTGTCGATTAGACAGGTGGAGGAAACCCGCACATGTCACAGACCGCAGTCCAGGAGCCGAAGAAAGAGCGCGGACCACTCAATGGCGTCGACACGCCCACCCTGTTCGCCACCATCAACGCCGTGAAGGACAACCCGGGCCTGGCGAAGTTCCAGTTCCGGGCGAAGAACAAGTGGGTGTCGGGCACCCACAGCCGGGGCACCGTCGAGACCTTCTACGGCGCCGGCGGCGAGCACACCCACAAGAAGACGTTCACCCTGGAAGCGGATCACCCCGCGGTCCTGGTGGGCGGGGACAACGCGCCGCTGCCCGTGGAGATCGTGCTCAACGGCCTGGCGGCCTGCATCGTCGGGTCGGTCGGCAACATCGCCGCCGCCCGCGGCGTGACGCTCTCCGAGGTGGAAGCCACCATCGAGGGCGACATGGACATCCGCGGCATCCTCGGCCTGTCGGACGAGGTGCGCAACGGCTACCAGAACATCCGCGCGAACTTCACCATCAAGGGCGACGCGCCCGAGGAGAAGCTCCGCCAGATCGTCGAGCAGGCGAAGGCCCGCTCCGCGGTGTTCGACATCATCACCAACAAGACGCCCGTCGAGTTCGGCATCACGGTCGGCTGATCCCCTTGAACCACACCGACTGCGTCGTCATCGGCGCCGGCCAGGCCGGCCTGGCGATGAGCCGCTGCCTCACCGATCGGGGCGTGGACCACGTCGTGATCGAACGCGGTCGGGTGGCCGAGCGGTGGCGGAGCGAGCGCTGGGACTCCCTGCGCCTGCTCACCCCCAACTGGCAGAGCCGGCTCCCCGGCTTCTGCTACGACGGTCCCGATCCCGACGGCTACATGTCGATGCCCGAGGTCGTGGACTACTTCGAGCGCTACGCCGCGTCCTTCGGCGCGCCCGTCCGTTCGGGCGTCACGGTTCAATCGTTGAGGCGTGATGGCAGCCGGTTCCTCGTCGGCACCAGCGCGGGCGACTGGCGTGCACGCGCGGTGATCGTGGCCACGGGCCACTCGGACACGCCCTGGGTGCCGGAGATTGCCAGTCGGTTCCCCCTGGGGATCACGCACGTCGTGCCCACCGAGTACCGGCGGCCGGAGCTGCTCCCGGAGGGCGGCGTCCTCATCGTCGGCGCCTCGTCCACGGGCATCCAGCTCGCCGATGAGCTGCAGCGCGCCGGCCGCGCGGTGACCATCGCGGTCGGGCAGCACCTGCGCA